>DAHUXY010000273.1 GCA_027315505.1 Vulcanimicrobiota bacterium
ACGCGATTGATGAAACGCACGCGCCCGCTGATGCCTTCGTCGGTCCATTCACTGGTGTCCTCGGGGGGCGTGACGTAGAGCAAAAACAGGCGCATCGCGTCGACGCCGTTGGTCGCTGCGGTTTCGTCGATGCCGACGACGTTGCCGCGCGATTTCGACATTTTCTCGCCGTTATACAGCACCATGCCTTGATGGAAGAGTCGTTGGAACGGCTCGTTGCTTCCGGTTACCCAGCCGCGATCGTGGAAGAATTTGTAGAAAAAGCGGGAGTACAAGAGATGCAACACGGCATGTTCGGCGCCGCCGATGTACTGATCGACGTTCATCCACTGCTTCGCGGGCGCTACGCCCCACGGAGCGGTAGCGTTGTGCGGGTCGAGGTAGCGCAGATAGTACCAGGACGATTCGAAGAACGTGTCCATCGTATCGCTCTCGCGGCGAGCCGGACCGCCGCACTTCGGACAGGTCGTCTCCATGAATGCGGCGTCGCGCGCGAGCGGCGAGCCTTCGCCGGTAATCGGCACGTTGCTCGGGAGGACGACGGGTAATTGCGTATCCGGTACGGCGACTTCGCCGCAGGCCGCGCAATAGACGATCGGGATGGGCGTGCCCCAATAGCGTTGCCGCGAGACGAGCCAATCGCGCAGGCGCATCGTTACGCGCTTGCCGCCAATGCCGAGGGACGTAAGTTTCGCCGCGATCGCCTCGCGCGCGCGTTCGCTCGTCATGCCGGTGAAATCGCCGCTGTTCATCAGGCGGCCGTCGTCGACGAAGGCCGCTTCCAGCGGTGCGTCGGCCGAAGATCCGTGCGGTGCGATCACTTGCTCGATCGCCAGCCCGTGCTTTTTCGCGAAATCGAAATCGCGTTCGTCGTGCGCGGGGACGCCCATAACGGCGCCCGAACCGTATTCGGCGAGTACGTAGTTCGTCACCCAGATCGGCACGCGCTCGTGCGAGAGTGGATGGATGGCATACGCCCCGGTGAAGAGGCCCTGCTTTTCCATCAGGCTGGTGCGCTCGAGCTCCGATTTCGATTTGAGGCTTTGGGCGAAGGCGTCGATCGCGGTTGCCCGTTCGGCGGAGACGTGCGCCTTGAGCCGCTCGACCATCGGATGTTCGGCTGCGATCGCTAGGAAGGTGACGCCGTAGATCGTGTCCACGCGCGTGGTGAAGGCTTCGATGCGCGCGTCGATGCCGTCGACGGCGAACGCGAATTGCGCGCCTTCGCTGCGCCCGATCCAATTGCGCTGCATCGTACGCGTGCGCTCGGGCCAGTCGCCCAACTCGTCGAGATCGTCGAGCAGGCGTTGCGCGTAGTCGGTGATTTTCAAAAACCATTGCGAGAGGTTGCGCCGCTCGACGGCGTGGCCGCAGCGCCAGCATTTACCGTCGACGACTTGCTCGTTTGCAAGCACGGTCGCGTCGTGCGGACACCAGTTTACGGGCGCTTCGCGTTTATAGGCGAGGCCGCGTTCGTAGAGCTGCAAGAAGAGCCATTGGTTCCAACGATAGTACTCGGGCGAGCAAGTGGCGATCTCGCGCGACCAGTCGTAACTCGTACCGATCAGGCGGAGTTGACGCACCATGTTTTCGATATTGGAACGCGTCCAGGTGCCGGGATCGATCCCGCGTTGGATGGCGGCGTTCTCGGCCGGCAACCCGAAGGCGTCCCATCCCATCGGGTGCAGCACGTTGTATCCGAGCATGCGCATCGTGCGCGCAACCGCGTCGCCCAGCGCGTAGTTTTTCGCATGGCCGACGTGCAGATCGCCGGACGGATACGGGAGCATCTCGAGCACGTAGTATTTCTCGCGCGGGTCGTCATCGCGCGCGCGATAGAGGTCCTCGCGCTCCCAGCGCTCTTGCCAGGCTCGTTCGGTGCTGCGAAAATCGTACGTTTCGGCCATAGAGAGCATGGTAATGGCTCACGAGGGGCGTGGCTACCTTTCCGGTCGGACCCCGGCGCGGGAAAGACGGGCATGTTGCGATATCTTGCACTGCTCGCCGCCATCGTCGTCGCGGCGTTGGCCATCTGGCATCCGGCACCGCATCCGCCCATGCTTGCCGCCGCTGCCGCCGAACCCCACCCTCGGCCGGCCCATGAGCGAGCCAAGAAGGCGAGTGCGGCGAGAGCGTTGGTGTACGTCGTGGGAGCGGTCGCGCGGCCGGGCCTCTATCGCGTGCCGGCGAGCGGGCGCGCCGACGACGCAGTGCGAGCCGCGGGCGGAATGCTCCCGGGCGCCGATGCGGCCGGGGTGAATCTGGCCGCACCGGTGGCCGACGGCGACGAGATCGACGTGCCGCGAATCGGCGAGGCTCCTCGAAAGACGGCGGCGCCGGCGGGCCGGAGCCGCCGGTCCCGGAAGTCGCGCGGTAAGGCGCCCCCGCCGCAGCCGGTCGATCTCAACGGCGCGGATGCGGCGGCGCTCTCGGCGGTTCCCGGGATCGGCGCAACCATGGCGGCCCGTATCGTTGCGCTGCGCGACCGCGAAGGGCCGTACGATTCGTACGACGAGTTGCTCGACGTCGCCGGGATGAGCCCGGCGCGCCTCGCGCATGCCCAGCCGTATCTGACGCTGCGTTAGGGTCGCCTCACGCGCGTTACCTAGGGGGCCCGTGTAGCGCGGCGAAGAACGCCCGCCTCATGCCCGCCCTTATTCCGGATAACGAAACGCTCTCGCACCTTATACGCAGAGCGCTGGCCGAGCCGCGTAACGAAGCTCTGCTCGAACGCGTAAACGGCGACTGGACCCCGACCTCGACATCGAGGCTGCTGGAGCGGGTTGAGAACTTGGCGTGCGCGATTCGCGATGCGGGTTTGCGGCAAGGAGACCGGGTAGCGCTCATTGCGCACAACTGCGTCGACTGGATCGTCTGCGATTTCGCGACGTTCTTTGCCGGGTGCGTGGTCGTGCCGGTATATCCCACGCAGGCGCTCGATCTTACGGCGTATATCCTAAAACATTCGGACGCAAAATTACTGTTCATCGATTCTGCCGCATCGTTGCAGGCCCTCAAACACGTGGATATGGATCTTCCGCAAGCGGTGGTCATGGGCGGCCAGGGGATTGGGACGCTCGCGGCGTTCGAAGAGCGGGGTGCGGCGATACGTGTGGAGCACCCCGAACTGCCGGCCGCCTACGAGGCCGAGGTTCGGTCGAGCGACCTTGCGGTCCTCATCTATACCTCGGGCACCACGGGCAACCCCAAGGGCGTGATGCTCACGCACGATAATCTCGGCTTCGACGCGCAGGCATCGTTGATGTTTGCGGGCGATGAGATCGTTTCGGGCATGGACGTGCTCTCGGTGCTGCCGTATTCGCACATCTTCGAGCACACGATGATCTACATTTATCTGTTGGCAAAAACGCGCTACAGCATCTGCCACGATGCCAACGAGTTGCTCCCCGACTTGCTCGCGATCCAGCCTCAGGCGATGACTGCGGTGCCGCGCATCTTCGATCGCGTGCTCGCGGGCGTGACGGGCAAAGCCCTCAAGCACGGTGGCCTGCAGGCCAAGCTGGTGCCATGGGCGCTGGGCGTCGGGCGCGACTACATGTTCGCGAAAACGCAAGGCAGCGCGCCGAACGCGTGGCTCGCCGCGCAGTACGCGCTCGCCAAGCGACTCGTTCTCGATAAAGTGCGCGCGGGGCTGGGCCTCGGGCGCATGGAGTATTTCCTGAGCGGAAGTGCGGCGTTGCACATCGATATCGCGATGACGTTCTTGGGCCTGGGCGTGCCCATCTTGCAGGGCTATGGATTAACCGAAACCTCACCCGTCATCACCACCAGCCGCCTTACGCTGAACAAATACGGGAGCGTCGGCTCGGTGATCCCGGGCGTCGAGGTGACGATCGCGGAGGACGGCGAGATCCTCGCGCGAGGCCGCAACATCATGCGAGGCTATTTTAACGATAGCGAGGCGACCTCGCAGGCGATCACCGACGGCTGGCTCCACACCGGGGACGTCGGCGAAATCGATCCGAGCGGCTTTTTGCGCATCACCGATCGCAAAAAAGAAGTCTTCAAAACGGCGACCGGTAAGTACATCTCGCCGGCGCGCGTGGAATCGGCGATTAAACGATCGGTGTTCGTCGCGCAAGCGATGGTGGTGGGGGACGGCCGCCCGCACCCGGCGGCGCTCGTCTGCCCCAACTGGGACCTCGTTCGTGTCGAACTCGAGCTGCCGAAAGACGTTGCCAACGAAACGTTGGCGGAACGCGAGGACGTGCAGCGTTTTATCACGCGCGAAGTGCGTAAGAACACCGAAGATCTCGGGTCGTACGAGCAAATCCGCCGCGTGATCGTCATCCCTCGGGAATTCAGCGTCGAGAACGGCGAACTCTCACCGGCAATGAAGATCAAGCGTCGCGTCGTGGAAGAACGCTACCGAACCGCGATCGATCGGGCGTACCAGGTCGATCTGAAGCACGCGAACGCGTGACCGCGCCCTCACGCCGCGTCGATGAGGTCCTGCGCGGCCCGATCAAAAGCAAAACGATTTTCCCCGTTCTGATTCTGCATTTGATTCAAGAACAACCCGACCACGGATACGGCCTCATGCAGCGGATCGACGCGATTTGCGGCGATCTCGTCGCGGTCAATACGAACAAGATCTACCCTCTGCTGCGCCGCTTGGAAGAACGCGGCTTCGTTACCGCCACGTGGGACCATCCGACGAAACGCTCGCGTCGCGTCTACTCGATTACGGCCCAGGGCGAGGACCGGCTCCGCCGCATCAAAGGAGCGATGCTGCCGTACCTCGAGTCGATCGAACGCGCGGTCGGACGGCTCAAAATCGAACTCTATCAACCTATTGGAGCGGAGCATGCCGTTTCTGGCCGTCGTTCATCTGCGTGAGACTCCCTGTAAGACGTGCGGCGCGCTCCTGGCCCAGGCCGGCGCGCGGTCGTTCGTCGTCGACGACGAACGGGAGCCCCTGTGGTTCGAGGCGGGCTCCGTCCCGGAAGAGATGACGCTCGTCATCACGTGCCCGAACGGGCATCCCGAGCAGTTCTTCGTGCCGAACGAAGTCGGCGCCGAGGAAACGCTCCTCACGCCGGAAGATGCGCCGATCGGCCTAGACGCCGTATTCGTGCCATAATTCTGGCCTGCAGGGCCGCGGGCCCCAAGCGACAATGCACTCGCGGTGTTGTATTCTATGAAACCGCTGCGCGTGGTGCTTGCCGCCGCGCTTGCAGCTTCGTGTATCGGCCCGGCCTTTGCCGCCGACGCACCCCAACCGCCCAAGGCCGCTAAGCCGCCGCAAGTCTCGGCGGGGGCGCCGGATGCCGTCACGCACCATTCCATTTCGGTTGACGGCAAGACGCTGAACTATACGGCACGCGCCGGCACGATCACGCTGCGCAACAACGCGCAAGAGCCGACCGCGCGGATGTTCTACGTCGCCTACACGCTCGACGGCGTCAGCCCCGCGGGGCGTCCGGTGACGTTCTTCTACAACGGCGGTCCCGGCAGTTCCACCGTGTGGCTACACATGGCGTCGTTCGGGCCGATGCGGTTGGACGCACCCAACGCGCAAGCCGCCGGAAATCCGCCGTACAAGCTGGCCGCTAACCCATACACGCTCCTCGATAAGACGGACGAAGTCTTTATCGACGCGCCGGGTACGGGCTTCGGACGCTTGATCGGCGCCGGAAAACCGAAGGAGTTCTATGGCGTCGATCAGGACGCGAAAGCCTTCTCGCAGTTCATTCAGTCGTATTTGACCAACTTCAATCGTTGGAATTCGCCCAAGTTTCTCTTTGGCGAAAGCTACGGCACGACGCGCTCGGCAGCGCTCTCGAGCGTCCTGGAAGACGCCGGCGTTCAACTCAACGGCATCGTGCTGCAATCCTCGATCCTGAATTTCGATCTGGATTGGGCGACGAATTTCTCGCCGGTTTCGATCGGCGGCGGCGATTGGGCGTACCCGCTCTATCTGCCTACGGAAGCGGCGATTGCGTGGTATCACAACGCGCTGCCGAACAAGCCGGCGAACTTGCCCGCATTTCTGCAACAGGTCCAACACTTCGCGATGACGGAGTACCTGCAGGGCCTCGCGGAGGGCGCGCAGCTCCCGTCCAATCAATTCAACGACATCGTCAACAAGCTGCACCAATACACGGGCCTCTCGACGCAATACATCCGCGATTCGAATCTGCGCATTCAGTACGGGCGTTTCGAATCGCAGCTTTTGCGCAACCGCGGGGAGCTGGTTGGGCGCTTGGACGCGCGGTATAAGACGTACACGCTCGACGGTGCCGGCGGGTCGCCCGCGTGGGACCCCGCCGACGTCTCGATGACGCCGATCTTCACCGCGCTCTTCAATAGCTACGTTCGTAACGACTTGCAGTACCACCCCACGGTGCCGTACCGTATCGTCAATTACGGGCAAGAACTCCGTTCGTGGGATTTCAAGCACAACGGTTCCGAACCGACCAACGTTGCGCCGGATCTGGCCCAGGCGATGACGCAAGACCCGCACCTGCACGTCTTCTCCGCCAACGGATACTACGATTTGGCGACGCCGTATTTCGCGACGGTGTACACGCTCGATCACCTCGATCTCAACCCGCAACTGCAGAAAAACATCAGCTACGGCTTCTACCAATCCGGACACATGATCTACATGAACACCCCGGCGTTGGCGAAGTACAAGAGCGATCTCGATGCCTGGTACGATCGCGTCCTGCGATAGTCCGCGCACGAGTTGACAT
>DAHUXY010000290.1 GCA_027315505.1 Vulcanimicrobiota bacterium
AAGCCGGGCGTACGAGCGGTCGATCATCACGCCCGAAATCGACGCTTCGCTTTGCAGGCTGTTCGCGAGTTGTTCGCGCTCGAGGGAGAGCCAAGGCTCTGCAAAGGTCGGGTGTTCTTCGCCGTCGGCGATGACGCGCGCGATCGTACCGAAATCGCCGGCTAGCCCGCGAGCGCTGAAGCTCTGGCCGGTGGTTACGAATGCGCCCAAGTCGTCGGTGGTTTTGTGACGCAGCGCAAAGGGATAGGCTTGGCTTCCGTAATCTGCTACCGCCGATGCTAGGCGAATGATCCCAACCTTACCGGCCGGCGCAAACGCGGCAGATGCGGCGATGTTGCCGCTGAGCGTGAACGTCTGGCGGTCGGCTTTTTGCTGGACGATCACATGGATGCCGTTGGGCAGCGTAAATGCCGTCGGCATCAGATGGCTCTGCGCGGTCGTCGGTTTGCGCACCGCCGCGCGCACCCAGGCGGGTTCGACGATGGGCCCGTTGGGAACGCGTTTTGAAAAATCGTCGGTCGCCGCCGAGGTGCTCTTTTGCGAACCCGAAGGCTGGCCGGTGTTCGACAAGAGATGGCCTACGACGGTGGGGGTGCTCAAGTACGTCTTTGCCGCGGCGAGAATCGTCGCGGGCGTGAGCGCCGCCAGGCGCTCGTCCTCATCGTGGATTTTTTCGCCGACGATGCCGTAGGTGTATCCGGCCAAATCACCCATGCCGTCGACCGAATCGGCCGAAAAGAGACGCTCGGCGATGGTAAGGCGCTTCGCGGCTTTGACGATGTCCGGGTTAAAGCCGTTACGCAATTGCGCGTCCATCGTATTTTGAAAGATACGCTGCGCTTCATCACCGTGGTGCCCCGGATTGAGGACGATGAACACGTCGAGCAGGCCACCCTTGAGTTGCGTGTCGGAGTTGGCCTGCACGGCAAGCGCGACGTTGGTCTGGACGAGCGCCTGATAGAACGGCCCACGCTGGTTCTCGATCAGCGTCGCGAGGGTGCTGATCGCCGGCTCGCCGGGTTCGGTGTCTCCCGGCACGGCGTATGCGAGATCGAGAACTTCGAATGGAAATGGGAGCGTCGATTGCACCACCGCCCCGTGGCTTGGGACCGGCCGCGCGTCTTCGTGTTTCGGCAGCGGACGGGAGGGAATCGCTCCGAAATACCGGCGCGCTTTGGCGAAAACGGCTTCGTGTTTGACGTCGCCCGCCACGACCAGCGTCGCGTTATTCGGCGCGTACCATTCGTGATAATAGGTGGCGATGTCGCTTGCGGTGGCCCGTTCCACGTCGGCTTTGTGCCCGATCGGCACGCGCCCGGCGGGCTGGTTGGGGAATGCGGCGGCGCGCACGCGTTTGAGTAAATCGAAAAACGGCGAACCGGAGTCGCCTTCGAGTTCGTTGAGCACCGCTCCGCGCTCGATGCGCCAATCGGATTCTCGCAGGAGGAGGTGTTGCATGCGGTCGGACTCGATGTAGAGGGCGACGTCGAGTTTGTCGGCCGGCATTTCGAAGTAAAACTGCGTGTAATCGTAATTGGTCTCCCCGTTCATCTGCGCGCCCATGCGCGTGACGATATCGTCGAGGCCGCCCGCCGAAATGTTGCTCGTTCCCCGGAACATCATATGTTCGAGCGCGTGGGCGAGACCGGTTTTTCCCGGCGTCTCCTCGAGGGAACCGAAGCGATACCAGACTCCCGTTTGCACCACCGGGGCGATCGGATCTTCCACGACCACGACCCGCAGCCCATTGGCGAGCGTCGTTTGAAAAATGCCGGCATCGCCGGGGCCGCCGGTTGCGGCTGAGGCCGCGCCCTGGAGCGTGAGGATGCAGAGTGCGGCGAGGAGGACGAAAATGCGTTTCACGAGTTGCTGATACTCTCCGGTTTCGGCGGGGATACGCCGAGGTAGTAAGATGCGGCCGCGGCAGCGGCCTCTCGGGGCATGAGTCCGATCAATTCGCTCCGTACGACGCGCGTACCGTGGGCGCGAGCGAGTCCGCGAACGAGTTCGACGATGCGGTGGAGCGGCGTGGCACGGTAATCGGTAACGTTGAGCGATAGTTGAACCAGGTCGTCCCGTAATCGAAGGCCCAGCGCCCGCAGCGTCCGCAGGCCTCCGTCTCGCTCGCGCAGTTGCTTCGCGATCGCGCGCGCGATGCTCAGATCGCCGTCGGCCAATTCGATATTGAATGCGATCAGAATCGGACGCGCCCCGATGGCGATCGCTCCCGCACTCGGGTGAGCCGCGATATCGCCGCGATCGGGATGCCAAGCCGGATCGGCGAAGCGCGCCGTGAGGCCTTCAAACTCGCCGCGCCGCACGTTTGCCAGCAACCTGCGTTCCGGCGAATGCGCGGCGTGCGCATAGAAGAAGCTGGGAATACGATAGCGCTCCCAGATTCGGGTCCCGGCCGCGTGCGCGAGCGAGACGGCCTCCTCCATCGATCCGCCTTGCAACGGAACGAACGGCAACACGTCGAGCGCGCCGATGCGCGGATGCACGCCGCGATGTTCGCGCAAATCGATACGCTCGGCCGCTACGCCCGCCAGCGCGACCGCCGCATCGAGTACCGCCGACGCGGATCCCGCAATGGTGAGAACGCTGCGATGATGCACGGGGTCGCTCGTGCGGTGCAATACCCGCGCTCCCGCGCCTTCGGCGGCGTGAATCGCCGCGTCGATGGTTGCGGCATCGCGCCCTTCGGAGAGGTTTGGAACGATTTCGTACGTGGCCAAGACGCGAGCTATCCGAGCGCGCTGCGAATGGCGCCGGCGACGTCGCGAGCGTTCGCGGGCGAGAAGACGGTCGTGTACCCGAGTTTGCGAGCCTCGGCTTCGCGACGGTCCGCAGCGTTCACGGCCCGCACTTCTCCCGACAAACCGAGTTCGCCGAACGCCACCGCGTCGGACGGGAGGGGAATGTTACGAAACGAGGACGCGATCGCTAAAGCGATGCCCAGGTCTGCCGCCGGCTCGCTCACGCGCAATCCGCCGGCCACCGAGGCATAGACGTCGTGCGTGCCGAGATGGAGGCCGACGCGCCGTTCCAAAACGGCGAGAATCATGGCGAGCCGCTGTTGATCGAGATTGTTGGCCAAGCGCCGCGGCGTGCCGTAACTGGCTTCGCCGACCAACGCCTGCACCTCTATCAATACGGGCCGCGAGCCGACGATCGACGCAACGACGCACGAGCCGCTGGGGCGAGCGTCCCGCCCGGCGAGAAAGAGTTCCGAAGGGTTGGCGACCTCTTGCAACCCGGTGTCGTGCATCGAGAGCACGCAGATCTCGTCGATCGAACCGAAGCGGTTTTTGTACGCGCGCAGGATCCGGTACTCTCCGGTCGATTCGCCTTCGAAGTAGAGCACGGTATCGACCAGGTGCTCGAGCAGGCGCGGGCCGGCGATCGCGCCGTCTTTCGTAACATGTCCGACGATGAAACTCGCGCACCCGGTGCGCTTCGAAAACTCCATGAGGGCTTGCGTGCAATCGCGCACCTGCGTAATGCTGCCCGCGTAGGCCTCCGATTCCGGCAACCAAACGGTTTGAATCGAATCGACGATCACCGCGACCGGATCGATGCGTTCGAGCTGGTCGAGCACCGCGCGCAGATTGGTCTCGGCGTGCACCAGTAAGCGGTCGGCCCCGGCGATTTCGCCCTGGGCCACCCCGAGCCGCTGGGCTCGGAGCTTCACCTGGCCGGCGGACTCTTCGCCGCAGACGTAGACGACGGTCCCCTCCAGCGCGAGCCGGCCGGCGATCTGCAGGAGCAGGGTGGACTTGCCTGCGCCCGGCGGGCCGCCCACGAGGGTCAGGCTTCCCGGGACGATTCCGCCACCGACGACCGCATCGAACTCCGGCATGCCGGTATGAATGCGGGCGATTTTGCCGCCGTCGATCCGATGGAGCGGAATGGGCCCGCCCGCCGCTTGCCGCACCGCGGCGGTCGCGCGGCCCGCCCGCGGGGTCGCCACCGAAAAAGCGCGCTCGTCAAACGAGTTCCACGCCTCGCACTGCGGGCAGCGCCCGAGCCAGCGCGGCGCTTCGAAACCGCAGGCATTGCAAAAGTACACGGCGCGCGTCTTGGCCACCCGACGCTAGTTAGGCGTCGGGGGTTTAGGCGCCTCGATTCTACGCGCGGTGCCTCCAATAATCTGGAGGCGGGGCATTTTATCGCATCGGAATGCTACGATGGTTGCCTCGCTTGGCGCCGATGTCGTCGATGCGTGAGAAAAGGCGTATACATGTCCACCTTCGACTACGGCTTGGCGTATCTGCGCGGAGAATTCGATCTCGCGGATCGGGATCGGCTCGAGGCCGCTCTGGCCACGATCGTGGGCGCGCGTACGGCCATCCTCGATTTGCGCGCGACGACGTACATGGATTCAACCGTGCTGCGCTGCTTCACGCGCTTTCACATCGATCGCGCGCGCACGAGCGATGCCGCGCCGCGGCTCTTGTTCGAGCCCGCGCAGTCGATCGCCCGGCTCTTGCACATCACGGGCCTGGACACGGTCTTTCTCCCGGCCCAGCCCGGCGACGTACTGGACCGGCCGGTCGGGCCTCCCGCCGGCGAGGACGCCGAATCCGCGTCCTCGGCGATCGCGATCTACCGGGAGGACGGCCCTGAGGGAGGACGCTGGGTGTTTTTCTAGCGCCGGTGGGGCAGCGAGCCTCCCTAGGCGAAAGCGCGGCGGCGATGAGCATCCCGGCCCACCTTCAGATTGCGATCGACGGCCCCGCCGCCTCCGGCAAGACCACGGTCGCGCATCGCCTCGCATCGCAGCTTCGTATCCTGTATCTGGACACGGGCGCGATGTATCGAGCGCTCGCGTATTTAGCGCTCCAAACGCGCAACGAGGCCGATAACGAGGGCGCGTTGCTGCGGCTGCTCGAGCAACACGAGATTCGCGTAAGCTCGGACGCAACGGCGCCGCTGGGATTCCGCATTTTTGCGGGCGATCGCGAACTCGACGAGGCGGTCTTGCAATCGAACGAAGTGACGGCGGTCGTTTCGACGATCGCCGCTCATCCGAAGGTCCGCGAGGCGATGGTCCACGCGCAGCGGCGCATCGCGCAAGAAGGCCCGGTCGTCATGGCGGGGCGAGACATCGGAACGGTCGTTCTGCCGCTCGCGCAGGTGAAAATTTTCCTGACCGCCTCGGTCGGCGCGCGTGTCGAGCGACGTCGCGTGCAGTTGGAGGCGGCGGGGGTGGACGTTAACGAGCACCGGTTGGCCGAGGAAATCGAAGAGCGCGATCGGCTCGATCGCAGTCGCGCGGTTTCGCCGTTAGTCCCGGCGCCCGACGCGCACATCGTCGATTCGAGTTCGATCGGCGTCGAGCGCGTGCTCGAAGAGATCGCCGCGATCGTCGAGCGCTCGCGTTGAGCCTCTATTGGGGGGCGAGCCGTACGATCCAGGCCATCAGCCGCGTCCTCTGGCGAGCGCGGGCCACCGGCGTCGAGCACGTCCCGCTCGACGGGCCGCTGATCGTCGCATGCAATCACGTTTCGTACCTCGACCCGCCCGTGATGGGCTCGTTCTGCCCGCGCCAGATCCACTTCATGGCCAAAAAGCAACTCTTCGATATCCCCGTGCTGGGAGCCGCGATCCGCGCGGTGGGCGCCTATCCGGTCGATCGCGAGGGGACCCCGACCGCCGCGATCAAGCGCTCGGTGGAGGTGCTGCGGGCGGGCGGATGCATCGGTATCTTTCCCGAGGGCACGCGCAATCTGGAGGGAGACGTCGAAGCCCGTCAGGGCGTCGCCTTGCTCGCGTCGCTCGGCAAAGCACCCGTCGTGCCGGCCTGTATCGTTGGGAGCAACCACGCGCGTTCGATGGGTAAGATCAAAGTCGCTTTTGGAACGCCTCTACGGCTGCCGCCGGACCGGAAAGCAACTCGCGATGATTTGGCGAAGTTCACCGATGACGTCATGAGCGCCATTCGCGCGCTCGCGGAGAACATCGGTGGAAATTCGTAAGGCCAAAGTTCAGGGATTCTGTTTCGGCGTTGCCATCACGGTTAAAAAAGCCGAAGAGGCGATCGGGTCGCGCAACGACGTGACGACGCTCGGGCACGTGGTGCACAACCCGCAAATGGTCGACTCGCTCGGGCGCCGCGGCTTGAAAAATGCGAATTCGGTCGACGAAGTGGAGAGCGGCGCGCTCTTCGTGCGCGCTCACGGTTTACCGGTCGAGGTCTTCGAAAAAGCGCAAGCCAAGTGTTTGGACGTGATCGACGCGACCTGCCCGATGGTCACCAAGATTCACGTGCAAGCCGAGAAACTCAAAGCCGACGGGTGCAAAATCATCGTCGTCGGCGATCCGAATCATCCGGAAGTCAAAGGGACCTTGAGCCACGTCCCCGGCGCATGGTGTATCGAAACCGTCGAAGACGTCGCCACGCTCCCGCGCGGGAGCCGCGTGGGCGTGGTCGTCCAGTCGACGTACTCGCGCGCGCGCTTTACGGAGATCGTCAAGGCGCTTACCGAGAAATATTACGAAGTGCGGGCCGTCAATACGATTTGTACCGATACGAATAATCGCCAGAGCGAGGCGTCGCGTCTCGCACAGGAAGTGGACGTAATGATCGTGGTCGGGGGCAAAACGTCCGCGAACACCAAGCATCTTGCGGAGCTCTCCGAATCGCACGGTGCCCGGTCGTTCCATATCGAGGGCCCCTCGGAATTGCAGCCGCAATGGTTCGACGGCGTGAAGGTCGCGGGCCTGATGTCGGGCGCTTCGACGCCGGGATGGCTGGTGGACGAAGTGCAGGCGCGCATGGAGGAACTCAGCCGTCAACCCGCCTGACGCACTCGATCGATTCGAGCGACATCTCGAAACATGCGTGACCGGCTATCGGGGATCCGACGTGATCTCCGATATGCTTTTGTACCACTTCGGCTACGGGACGTACGGCCCGGCGCGGCGCGGCAAGCGCCTGCGTCCGCAGATGGTATTGCGCGTTGCCCTGGCTCTCGGCGCCGCGCTCGAAGCGGCGCTCGATGCCGCAAGCGCGGTGGAGATTCTGCATAACTATTCGCTGGTTCACGACGACATTGAAGACCGCGACGAGTTGCGCCACGGGCGCAGGACGCTATGGGCTCGCGACGGGATCGCGCAGGCGATCAACACCGGCGACGCCATGTGCGCCCTGAGTTTTCTCACCCTCGCCCGTTCGGCCGCGTATCACGACGCCGGTCGCGTGCTCGCGATGATCGAGCATCTGCATGGGGCGCACGGCACCATGTGCGACGGCCAATCGCTCGACTTACGGTTCGAATCGGCGACTCACGTCGACATCGGCGAATACCATCGCATGATCGCCTGCAAGACCGCGGCATTATTCGAAGCTTCCTGCGCGCTCGGCGCGCACGCGGCCGGCGCGCAGCCGGATGCGATCGCCGCCTATCGGCGGCTCGGGCAAGCCTACGGCATCGCCTTTCAGATTCAGGACGACATTCAGGGAATATGGGGCTCGGCCGACGCGACCGGCAAAGTCGCGGGAAACGATATCGCGCGGCGCAAGTGGACCTTTCCCGTCGTCTGGGCGCTGGCCCAGCCGGCGTCGCCGGCTCGCGACGCCATTGCATCCGCCTATGCGGCCGGCCGCGCGCTGGATGCCTCCGAGATCGACCGCGTCGTCGGTGCGCTCGACGATTTGGGGGCTAGAGAGGCCGCGCGGCGTGCGGTCGCAGAACCTATGGCGGTCGTGGAGCGCCACCCGGAGCAAGGCCTGCGCGCGTATCTGTTGGGGACGCTCGTCCCCGCGTAAGAGTAGGAGGGCCTCATCCAGGTGAAAGCCACGGCGAACGTTCGCATGTCCGTTCCAGAGCGGACGCTTCCACGGCCGGCGATGGCGGTGTTGCTGCTCGTGGGCCTTGCGATCCGCTTGATCTACATTCAAAATCAGGGATTTCGAAACGACGTCGTCACCTTTGAAGCGTGGGCGATTTCGCTCGTCGATCACGGATACGCCGCGTTCTACTCCAAGACCAGCTTTGCCGATTATCCGCCGGGTTATTTTTACGTGCTCGGGATGGTCGGCTCGATCTGGAACGCCCTCTTTCGCGCGCACGACGGCGGCTACGCGGTGCTGGCCGCGATGGTGAAATTGCCGGCGATCCTGGCCGATCTTGGCGTGGGATGGCTCGTCTACGCAATAGGCTGCCGATTCGCGCCGCAGCGCTGGGCTTTTGCGGCGGCCGCAATCTACGTTCTCAATCCGGTGACGATCTTTATCTCCGCGCTATGGGGACAGATCGATTCGCTGGCCGGCGGCCTCGCGCTCTTGGCCGCGTATTTTCTGCTCAAAAGCGAGGACGGCGAATCGGATCGTCCGTCGCTCTGGATCGTGGGCGCGTGGGTGGTCTTCGCCTATTCGCTCTTGATCAAGCCCCAGTCGGCGGTCCTGATCCCGATCTTTATCGCGTTCGCGCTCGTGAAGCCGGCGTTCCGCCGGGCGCGCATCACGGCGACCGCCATCGGCATCGGCGCCGCGTTCGTATTGACGTACGCCCTTAGCGTACCGTTCCATTCCGGAAACCCGGTTGCGGTCTTCGGCTGGCTGCTCCACCAATACGAATTCGGCTCGAGCGTCTATTCGTTCAACTCGGTCAACGCATTCAATTTGTGGGCGATCAAGGGCACGTTTTGGGTTCCGGACAGCAATCTGATTCTCGGATTGCCCCAGGTTATTTGGGGAACGGGATTGGTGCTCGCGGCGCTGGGACTGATTGTATGGCGCTACCTCTACGATCGTACGCCTCAGGCGATGCTGGAGTCCTGTGCGGTCTCGCTGCTCGCGTTCTTTATCCTGGCGACGCGCATGCACGAGCGTTATATGTTCGACGGCCTGCTCTTTGCGATCGCTTGCATCCCGCTCGCGAGGCGTTACCTCTGGGGTGTCGCCGTCCTCTCGGTCGTGCTTTTCGCGAACCTCAAATACTCGCTGGATTACCTCACCGTGATGAACGCGCACACGCCGGGCATCGACCCTCACAACGTATGGGGACCGATCACGTCGGTCTACTCGCTGTTTGCCGTCGGAACGTTTTTCGTGCTGGGTTATCTCTTTCTTGGAGGCCCCGCGAGCGAGACTGCGTGGGGTAACGAGGTTGCGTCCGCGCCGCAGGGCACGCGCGGGATGATGCCGCCCGGCCAAAGCGGCTTCTCCGGAAGATTGTGGCCGTCGTGGTTGAGACCCGCCGATTGGTTCGACCCTAGTGAGGGATTGCGGGCGATGCGCGCTCCGCTCGATTACATCGTGATGGGTGCGATCGGCGTGGGAACGTTTATCCTGTCATTCGTCAACTACGCGTACCCGAGCGGAAAGATTTTCGACGAGATTTACTTTGCCCGGGCCGCCGAAGAGTATTTGCAGAATCTGCGCATCTACGAAAATACGCACCCGCCGTTTTCCAAGCTGCTGGTGACGCTTTCGGTGATGCTCTTCGGCGGCATGCCGCACGGCCACGGTCTCGGCGGCTGGACCGGGCTGAACGCGATCATCGGGCATATGCCCAACGGCGATAACTCCTATGGCTGGCGTTTTCTGGACGTCGTCTTCGGAGCCTTGGTCGTCATGCTGCTCTACGCGTTCGCCAAACGGATCACGGGCTCGACGGTGTTTGCCGCGATCGCGGCCGTGCTGCTGAGCCTTGACGGCATGCACTTCGTGCAATCGCGTATCGCAACGCCGGAAGGCTTCGTCGTATTCTTTTCGTTGCTCGCCGTCTATGCGTTCTATCGGTTTTGGATCGCCTCGCAAACGAACGAGCGCGTCCACGTCAACGTTCCGCCGCTGGCCTTCGCGCTGGGCGCTCTCGCCTCGCTCGTTTTCGGCGGACTCTTTTTGGGAGTCTGGAAACTGTTGGTCCCGCCGCCAAACGTCGCGTCACCCGATTTCGCGACGTCGATTATCACGGTGTGCTACGCGAGCTTGGGTGCGTACTTGCTGGATCGTTACGTCGCGTTCCCGCGGATATTCAGCGACGGGAGAATCGAATCCACGTTCGGCGAAGGCTCGTACGCGCTGCGAGACGAGCACGCGCTCACGATGTTCGCGGCCGACGGCGGCGTCCTGGATACCGCGACGCAAAGCGTGCAGCGCGGAGAGCGCTCGCAGGTACGAAACGGCGAGCTTGCATATGGCGCCGGCGCTCCGTCCATCGCGTACCATCGCGACGGCAGCGTCGAATATCGCTCGCCGTCCGGCGAAGCGACGTACGCGAACAACCGCACGACGTCGGCAGTGGGGAGCGAGAGCGGCCGCTCGGCCAGGCTCTGGCTGGTGCTGTTCACCGTCGCGCTCGGCTTGCTCGTGAGCGCAAAATGGTACGGCGTCATGGGCTTCGGCGTTAGCTTTCTGGTGTTGATCGGCATTTGGCTGCAACGCATCGTCTTTACGAGGCGCCCGACGCTATGGGGCAACCCGCGCGGATTTCGTCTCGACGGCGCGTTGATTGCGATTCTCTTCGTGAGCGCGAGCGTTTACGCGCTGGTGTGGACGCCGGATCTCATGCGTCACGCGCCCGGCGACATCCAAAATTTCAACGACGTCGTCTACCGTCAGTATTCGATGTTCGAGTATCACGATACGCTCAAAGCGACCCATCCGTACTCCTCCAAGTGGTGGGAGTGGCCGTTGGACTACGTCCCGATCGCCTACTACTATCAGGACCATCGGGCGAACCAACAGGACCCCAAGGCCTGTTGCGTGACCGAGATCACCTCGATGCCCAACCCGCTCAATATGTGGTTCGGGCTGCTGTGCGTCCCGCTGGTCGGCTATCTGGCATGGCGAGAGCGCAATAAGGGGTACGCGCTGATCGTCGTTACCTACCTCTTACAATGGCTCCCATGGATGAAATCTCCGCGGATCACGTTCGCCTACCATTTTTACGTCGACATACCGCTGATCTGTCTCTGTAACGCGATCGTCTTGCAGCGCGTATGGCAGTATGGCGCCAGCCGGGGTAAAAACGGCCGTTTGTGGGGCGGCATCGCCGTCGGCGGCTACGTCGCGCTGATCGCCGGGGCGTTCGTCTTTTTCTACCCCATCCTGGCGGCCTCGCCGATCACGTGGCAAGCCTGGCACGCGCGGATGTGGTTCAGTAAGTGGATCGTCGGGCCCGGATAGCGAAGGGGGCACTACCATGTCTGGACATTCGAAGTGGCACAACATCAAGCTGCGTAAGGGCAAAGTCGATGCGCAGCGTGGCGCTCGCTTTACCAAACTGAGCAAAGAAATCATTCTCGCGGCAAAATCCGGCTCTCCGGATCCCGAGGCCAATTACCGCCTGAAGATGGCGGTCGAAAAGGCCAAAGAGAACAATATGCCGGCCGATAACATCAAGCGCGCGATCGCGCGCGGGGCGGGTGGCAGCGGCGAGAAAGAGATCGAGGAGCTTCGCTACGAGGGGTATGGCCCGGACGGCCTGGCCGTGGTCGTCGACGCCGCCACCGACAATCGCAATCGGACCGCGGGCGAATTGCGGTTTCTGTTTATGAAGAACGGCGGGACCCTGGGCGAAACCGGGAGCGTCGGCTGGATGTTCGACGCAGTCGGCATCGTCGAAGTCGACGCGCGCGGACGCTCCGAAGACCGTCTCATCGAGGATGCGCTGGTCGACGGCGTGATCGATCTCGAATACGGCGAGCCGGTCGCCGCAATCTATACGGAATCCGCTTCGCTGACCTCGGCGCGCGATGCCCTGCGAGACCGCGGGTTTAAAATTTCGGCTGCATATTTAGGCATGCGGGCGAAGCAGCGCGTGAGCCCGCAGGGCCCCGAACTCGAGGCGGCGCTGTCATTTCTGGACGCGATTGAAGAGAACGACGACGTCCAGCGGGTGTTCAGCAATCTCGACGTGAGCGATGCTGCAATGGAGGCACTCGCCTGAGCCTGCAATCTCGAGATTGGCGCGCGACGTTGCACGAGTACGTGCCGCGCGACTGGGTGTTCCCCATCGTTCTCGCCTGCTTTGTCGGCGTGCTCGTGTGGTTCGGCCACGCCATCGCCGACTTTCTGCTACCCCCGGCCACCACGATTCCGGTACCGTCGTTCGTGGGCCAAACGGAGGGCGATGCAGACGCCGAGGCGCGCCGGCTCAATCTCGGCGCACGCGTCATCGATCGCGCGATCAGCGACCGCTATCCCAAAGGCGTTATCGTCAATCAACGTCCCGACGCCGGCACGCAAGTGCGTCCGGGCAGGCAGATGTCGTTCGTCGTCAGCGACGGTGTATTCTCTCGCCTCATGCCGGACCTGCGGTATCAGTCGATGCGCGAGGTTTCGCTCGATCTCTCGCGTTCGCGCGTTCAACTCGGCAAGGTGACGTATGAAAAGAGCGACGTCATTCCGCAGGGGCATGTGATTTCGCAGGACCCGGCGCCGCTTACCAACGTCGTCGAAGGCGACACGGTCAACCTCGTCGTCAGCAAAGGCGGCGCGAGCAGCCTGCCCGTCCCGAATTTCGTGGGGATGTCGATCGAACAAGCGCGAGCGCTCGCCGCAAAAAATAGCATCAAGCTCGGGCAGATCGTTTGGACGCCGCTCGGCGTGCACGGGCCGCCGCACGGCAGGGTTGCTCGGCAAACGCCTGCGGCGGGCAGCAAAATCGGCTCGTTCCAACCGGTTTCGCTCCAGGTGAGCGCGGGCCCGAACGAATCCGGCTACATCATCCGCCAGGTACACGTACTCGCCTCGGTTCCGGTTCCGGAGAATTTGGCGCCGGGCGCATCGGTCAAAGTGCGATTGATGGTGCGGGATGCAACCGGGTCGTACGACGCCTATCAGGCATACGCGCAGCCCGGGCAGAAGCTCGATTTCACCGTTACCGCCGTCGGCACGTCGGTCGTCGATTTTTTCGTCGACGGCGTGTTGGTGGGCGAGACGCGGCTCGGCAACGAGCCCGCCGTGATCTATAACGAAAAACCGCATCCCTCGCCATCGCCCGGAGGACCCTGATGCTACGCATAGCGCCATCGCTGCTGTCGGCCGATTTTGCCGATATCCGCGCGCAGATCCAGGCCGTTCAATCCGCCGGCGCGGACCAGTTGCACCTCGACGTCATGGACGGCCGATTCGTTCCCAACCTTACCTGGGGTCCAAAAATTATCGGTGATTTACGCAAGCTCTCACCGCTACCGTTCGATTGCCACCTGATGATCGTCGAGCCGGAGCGATACGTCGACGCGTTTCGCAAGGCCGGGGCCGACATCATTACCTTTCATTACGAAGCGACCGACCACGCTCAGCGTCTCCTCGCATACCTGCGTTCGATCGGTGCGAAAGCCGGCATTTCGCTCTGCCCGCAGACGCCCGTCGCCATGCTCGAGGATATCATCGAAGATTGCGATCTGGTGTTGATCATGAGCGTCAATCCGGGCTTTGGCGGCCAGAGCTTCATCCCGCGATCGTACGAGAAAATACGCCAAGCTCGCGCGCTGATCGACGCGCGCAATCCGGGCTGCATGCTGGAAGTCGACGGTGGTATCGGCGCCTCGAATTTGCGAGAAGTCGTTGCGGCCGGTGCCGATACGTTCGTGATGGGTTCGAGCATTTTCGATACCCCCGATCCCGGAGCTGCGCTCGAGGCGATGCGGACGATCCTTGCGCAGGTCTGAGCCCGGCGCGAGCGGCCTTCGCGAAGACGACCTCGTCGCCGCGATCGAGGCGATCGTTGGATCGAATGCGGATGCGCGGCTCCTGGTCGGCATCGGGGACGATGCGGCGGTGTGGCAGCCGTCGCGCTCGCATCGCAGCGTCATCACCAGCGATGCATCCATCGAAGGCGTGCACTTTACGCGCGCGACGATGACGTTGGAGGACGCGGGTTGGCGCGCGATGGCGGCAAACGCGAGCGACCTCGCGGCGATGGGAGCGCGCCCGGTGCTCGCGACGGTTTCGCTAGGGGTGGGGCGGGAGAGCACGCGAGACGATATCCTGGCTCTGTACCGCGGCATGGCGGAGTGTGCGCGCGAGAGCGGCATGGCGATCGCCGGCGGCGACTTAGTGCGCGCGCGGGTGCTGACGATCGCGATTACGGCCGTCGGCGAGGTGCGCCCGAGCAATCTGAAGCTCCGCTCCGGCGGCTATGCCGGCGACGTCCTCGCCGTTACCGGCGAGCTTGGCGGGAGCTGGGCAGGCTTGCAGGCCGCGCTTGGATCGGCAACGCTGCCGAGCGATGTGGCGCAGGCGGCACTGCTCGCGCACCGTCACCCGCTACCACGATTGCGCGAGGGCGCGTGGCTTGCGGCCAGCCGCCACGTGCATGCCATGATGGACTGCTCGGACGGCCTCTCGACCGATCTGGATCGCCTTTGCGCGGCGAGCGGCGTGGGCGCGATCGTGGATGCGGTACCGGTCGCACCCTCCGCGCTCGCGCTTGCGACGACGCGGGGCGAAGACCCGATCGACGCTGCCCTGAGCGGCGGGGAAGATTTCGAACTGATCGTGGCGATTGCGCCGCGGGCGTTCCATCATTTGTCCACGCGATTCGCGGCGCATTTCGGGCGTCCGCTCCACCGCATCGGTACGCTGAGCAAGGCAAAGGGACTGGCGGTGCTGAAGGGCGCAGAGCACGTACCACTCGTTCGCTCCGGTTGGGACCACTTCGAAGCATGAATGACGACGTTCCAAATTATCCGCTAGTCGGCAGCATCCAGAACAGCGTGGCGATGGGATTTTTGGGCAATCAAGCCGTTTTTGCGGTTGCCAATGCCTTAGGCGCGCGCGTCGTTCACGCGCAATCGATGTTTGCCAGCGCGCGCGGCGGCATCGCCGGCCGCACTAGCGCGATCGCCGACCCGCAGCAATTTCGCCGTGACGTCGCCTTCGTCGTAAGCCAACGTCCGGGCGTGATCGTGATCGGCTACCTTCCCAAACCGATGCACGTCGATATCGTCGCGACCGAGTTGCGCGAATACAAGGGCGTGGTCTTGTTGGACCCGGTGATCGGCGATTACCAGAAGGGTCTCTACGTTAGCGAAGAGACCGCTCGTTCGATTCGCGAATTGCTGCTGCCGATCGCACAGATCGTCACGCCGAATCGCTTTGAAGCCGAGGTGCTTCTCGGGACGGGCGACCGCACGATGTCCGAGCACGCGTACCTCAACGGCATTTTCGATCTCGGCCCGCAGGCCGTCATCATCACCTCGTTCGAGCGGGACGCCGAGCGCCATCGGATGAAAACGCTCTTCAGCAACGGCTACAGCTACTACCGCATTTGGGGACCGTATTTCCCGGTCTATCAAGCGCACGGCGCGGGAGACGTGTTTGCGGCCGGCATCGGCGGGTTCTGCGCGCTCGGCGGCTCGCCGTTTGCCGCCACGCTCCTGACCACGGCGCTCTGTTCGCGTGCCGTTGCCAATACCACGCCGTACGGCGGCTCGACGGTCGATCCGATCGGCGCACTTGCGAAATGGAATCCGCTCGGCTATCAAGTGGACGACGACCGAACCATGCGCTTCTGCGAGCGCTCGAACGTCGAGAGCGAAGCGCTCAAGCCCACCGCCGACGACGGTCCCCGGCTGAAATTCGCGCCGCCCAAACACAAGATCATTTACGGCTAACCGTATGAGCTCCGCATCGTTCGACGTGCTCCTGGGAAGCGACGAGCGTAAGCCGCACCTTCGGCTCGAGGTGGTGGATTACGAGCATCCCGACGTGGCCGAGCCGGACGGCCTCGACTTGCTCGCCTGCCGAGTTCATGCGAGCGCTCCGCCGGTGCATGCAACCTTCGGTTATTCCATCCGCGTCGGCGAGCTTTCCGAATTGCGTGCGTACCTGGCCACGATCAATTCAGGCAACGGGCCGCCCGGAGCGTTTTCTATTGCGGGCGGATTGCTGGAGCTCTCCTTTGCCCCCAGCCGCCGCGGCCCCGTCCTCTGCGCGGTGCTCCTTAAGACAATCGGTGCGTCGCACGTCCGCCTCGAATTCTTGATTACCCTCGAGCCCGAGTCGCTCTCTCGCGCCCTCGCGGATCTTTCGCATTTGGATCGCTTGCGGACGTAGCGCCACTTCGCGCCAGCGGTGTCTAGGGCGTCGCGTGGCGGGGCACTCGTTCGACCGTGCACGCGGGAGAGCGCGGATTTACGCTGGTCGAAATGCTGGTTGCGGTCGGCATCATCATGCTGCTGGCGATTGCCGGGGGCGTGTGGACGCTCGCGATGCGTCCGGGTGCGCTTCGCGCTTCGGTTGACGGCTACGATGCGTCGATCGCGGCGGCACTCGCACTTGCGTCGACGAGCGGGAACGGCGCGACGCTGGTGTTTCTTCCGCGGACGGATGGCCGCGGCAGCGCGTTGCCGGGATTTACGCTGGACGTGTACGGCGGGCGCCCAACCGCCGTCGGTGCCGTCCATGCGAGCGGAACGATGCGCGTCGTCGGCGATGCGAGCGTGAGCGAAAAGAGCCTGGGAAAACCGCCGTTCGCGCTCTTTGTGAGTTCGACGGGGCGGCCGACCGGAGTGGCGGCCTATCCGGCGCTCGACGTAAGCGGCCGCCCGAGTTTCGCGGCGATCGCCGTGCAGCCGCCATGCCCCTCGGGCGGCTTACTGCTCACGTTCGCCGTACCTGCAGGCGCGCGCGATACGCGCAGCCTACCGTGCGGCACGAGCGTTGCCGGGACCGCGGCGCCGAACGCGTCACCGACGCCGGGCGCCCCGCTGCTTACGCCGGCCGCGCTGATCTTCGATTGGCCGAATGCGCCGCAGCAAACGCTCGACGCGACCGAATGGGGCTACACGCATTGGTTCGCTTCTGCCACCGGGTTCGAATGTTCGGGAGGCGGTGTAGCCGGCTACGCAAACGTTCCGCTGCCGTATCAGGCGCCCCACGATGCGGGCGAAGCGAGCCTCGCACCGGCCGTGCCGGGCGGTACGCCGTACTCATATCCGAATTCCGCACAAAGTATGAACGACGCGCCCGCGCCGTTTCCGATCGTCCCTTCGAACGCGGGCGGTTGCTGGCTCGATATCGTCGACGCATACGCGCAACACGCGACGGCGGCCGTCCACGTGCGGGGGGCGTTAGCGGCATCGCCGGCGAGCCTTGCCTGGCCGGCGCCGGCGAACCACGGCGAACGCGTGGTCTTGTTGCAGAAAGTCGACGACGACGAGCCGTTGCGACCGAACGTGCTCTCCGAAACATGCGCGGGTATCGTACGCGCGCGCTGGATGTCGCAGAGCGCGCCGAGCGCATGGAGCGATACCGCGAGCGTGCAACTCGGGCTCGATCCGGTGGTTGCGGCGAACGGCTATAACGCCGGCGGCGCCTGCACGATCGTCATCGCAAGCCAATACGCGGGTGAGCCGCCGGTAACGATCGCCATCGACGTCACCAAGCCGCCCCAGCCGATGCAAAGCTGGCCCGAGCAAATCACGATGGCCACAGGGGGCGCGACGCTCGCGTACGTTCCGGCGCAGCGTATCGATCTTGCGGAGATCCTCAACCTTGCGATCGGCGGCGGCATCGCGGATGCGGCCGCGACGTCCGGATGCTACGCGTATGCGTACAAGAGCGATGGCATAACCGCCGACCTTGCGCCACCGCAAGCCAATGCGCTCGGCATCTATACCGACGGCAACGGCTGCTACACCAACGCCGGCGGCACGCCGATCGCCGCGCCGCAAATTGCGTTATGGGAACCGGGCGGAGCTGGGAAGACGTTTACGATTCAAAATAGCTTGTCTACTTGCACAAGCAGCAGCGTCACGCAAGGCGTCTGGAACCCCGCAAGCGCGTACGGTTCACAGGTTGGATTGCCGTTAATTCCAGGATCTGCGCCGACCGGTTCGGGCGGGTGCAACATCGGCATTACCGACGGCGTTACCGCACCGATCGTCGACCACGGACTGACGCACGTCACCGTGCAGCAGTCGTGCCCGAGTAGTGGTAATTCCTGGCTTGGAACCAACGGCTACTGCTATGAGCTCTATCACTGGGAAAACAACTGTCAGTCAACGGATATCTTCGGCTTCGTCACGCATTGGTGCGAGCCACCCTTTGTCGATGACACCGGGCAATGGGTTTCCCACTTCGTCTACCTCCCACACGGAACCACTTTCGGGTTCCAATACGACCTTTCGACGTGTCAAGAATCGTTCGTCGGGAGCTACACGGGGATCTATGCGCAATGGTATTTCTATGGCGGGCTACCGAACCCAATCAACGTGGCGGGACCATACAACATCACGCAAAGCAATTCTGCGGGCTTGGCCGTTCCAAATGAGAGCGTCGCATCGGCGGTTCCGGTCATCGGGCCAACGCCGTCACCGGCCCAGAAGAAACTCTGTAAAGGCGGACTCGGAGGCCCTCCCCTGCCCTAGCGGCCTAGGCTATAAAAGAAACGAGCCTCGGAGTGATCCAAGGCTCGTCTCTTTTTATGCGGCGTCGCGAATCCGATGCTAGTGGTGCAGCAGAACCGCCAGCATGGTGGTTACCCACGAGGTGACGACGATCCCCATGACCCACATGAACTTCTGATCCATATCGGCGCGTAGGCTATCGGATTTCCCATCCAGCTTGTCGACCCGGCCGTC
>DAHUXY010000008.1 GCA_027315505.1 Vulcanimicrobiota bacterium
GAAGTAGCCGAGGCGCTGCTGGCCGACGTTGCGGTCGCTCATCCGACGCTCGCCGAACTCGCGCCGCACCTTGCGGCCCACCCCACGCTGGTGCTCGCCGGCGGCATCGACCCCGACGCCGCGGGCGCGTTCGTGCCCAGAGTCTTGGAAGCGTTCGTCCTGGAATCGCGCCCGGCCGAGCACTTCAACCGGCAGATCGAACTCTTCTCGCAATCGGTTCGCGAATGGGTCGCGCAAGGCGAAACCGTCGTGATCGTAAGCTCCGGCGTCTCGCGGACGATCGACCTGCTGCGCGCGGCCGGCATTACCGCCGAGCGGCGCTTGCGGCCGGCAAGCGACGGGCGCGAGGCGTTGCTGCGCGCGGCACTGGCCGGGCACGGCTACGTCGTGGTGGATCACGGCAATATCGAGAGCGGCTTTGCCATTCCGGATCTGCACCTGCGAGTGCTCGGCGATCGCGAAATCTTTGGGCAGCCTTCCAAACGCATCAAACTGCGCGCCGTCAAAGAAGGCGTGCCGGTCACCCTGGCGGATCTGAAAGTCGGCGATTACGTCGTCCACGCGGTGCACGGGATCGGGCAGTATCTCGGGCTGCGCACCGAAACGATTTTGGGCGCGACGCAAGATTATTTGGATCTGAAATATTCGGGTACCGATCGCATGCTGGTGCCGGTGACCCAGATGCATCAGGTCACCAAATACTCCGCGGCCGAAGGCCAATCGCCGCGGCTCTCCAAGATGGGCGGCGTCGAGTGGGCGCGCGCGAAGACGCGCGTCTCCGAATCGCTGGCGAAAATCGCCGAAGGCTTGGTGGCGCTGTACGCCGAGCGGGAACTCGCGCGCGGGCATGCGTTCGGGCCGGATACGCCCTGGCAAGCCGAACTCGAAGAATCGTTCCCGTACGATCCCACCGTCGATCAGAAAAAGGCGATCGACGCCGTTAAAGCCGATATGGAGCGCCCGCAGCCCATGGATCGCCTGGTCTGCGGCGACGTCGGCTATGGAAAAACCGAGGTGGCGATCCGCGCCGCCTTCAAAGCGATTGCCGATAAGAAGCAAGTCGCCGTGCTGGTGCCCACCACGCTGCTCGCGGCGCAGCACTATCGCAGCTTCTCGGCGCGCTTCGCCGGGTTTCCGGTACGCATCGACGAGCTTTCGCGCTTCAAAACCAAAGCCGAGCAGCGCGAAACGCTCCGCGACCTCGCGCTGGGCAAAGTCGACGTCGTGATCGGCACCCATCGTTTGCTGCAAAAGGACATCGTCTTTAACGACCTCGGCCTCATCGTCGTCGACGAAGAGCAGCGCTTCGGGGTGATGCACAAAGAACGCCTCAAGGAGTATCGCGCCAGCGTCGACGTGCTCACGCTCTCGGCCACGCCGATTCCGCGAACGCTGCATATGTCGCTGGTCGGCGTACGCGACCTCTCGCTGATCCAAACGCCGCCGAAGAACCGCATGTCGATCAAGACCATCGTCGTGCCGACGAGCGATGCGATCGTTCAGCACGCCATCATCGCCGAGCTCGATCGCGGCGGCCAGATCTACTATCTGCACAATCGCGTCGAATCGATCTATGCGGTCAAGAACGCGCTGGAGAAACTCGTGCCTCGCGCGCGGATCGGCATCGGGCACGGCCAAATGACCGAGACCGAGCTCGAGCCCGTGATGCAATCGTTCATCGAAGGCAACACCGATATTCTGGTCGCCACGACGATCATCGAGAACGGCATCGATATCCCCAACGTCAACACCATGATCGTCAGCGATGCCGATCGTTTTGGGCTCGCCCAGCTCTATCAGCTCCGCGGACGAGTCGGCCGGTCCAACCATCAAGCCTACTGCTACTTGCTGTACCAGGGACATAAAGCGCTCAGTGACGACGCGAAAGCGCGCCTCGAGGCGATCCGCGAGTTCACGCATCTGGGCTCGGGCTTGCAGATCGCGATGCGGGACCTCGAGATTCGCGGGGCCGGAAATTTGCTGGGCGCCGCGCAATCGGGTTTCATCGCGTCGGTGGGCTTCGATACCTATTGCCAATTGCTCGCCGATGCCATCGCCGAGCGCCGCGGCATGGGGACGGCCGTCGAAGACCGGCGCGAGGCCGTGATCGACGTAAAGATCAGCGCGTTCATTCCCAACGACTACATTCCGCAAGTCTCGCAGAAAATCGCGGTGTACCAACAACTCGCCAAAGCGCGAACGGTGGACGCCGTGCGCGAGATCGCGGCGGGCGTGCGCGACCGGTTCGGCGCGTTTCCCACCCCGCTCGAACACCTCATCGAACTAACCGAGCTGCGCGCGATCGCCTTGCAGAAACACGTCACCCGCGTCATCGTCGACGAAAAGCGGCTCACGATGGGAGTCGGCTCGAGTTTTATCTTGGGCCCATCGGCGATTCCCAAGTTCCAGTCGCTTACCAAAAACAGGTTCCGTTTTGCCGAGGGCAAGATCTTAGTAGATCTGCCGGCGATTCCGCGGGAAGGAAAAGCCGAAGGCGTCTGGATGCCGCTGCTTCGTAGCCTGCTCGAAGCGCTCTAACGTTTCAAACCCCCGGCTACCGGGTAATGAGCCGGAAATATGGTGTCCACGTGCCGCTAAGGCCCTCTCGAAGCATCGCGCCTCTTGCATCGGCGTCCCTTGCGGCGCTGATTCTTTTGATTCTCATCGGCGCGAGCGTCTTCAACTCTCGCGTCGTCTCGCAGGCGACCTCGGTTGCGAGCGACCTGCAAACAGCGGAGCTCGCGCGCTCCGATTCCTTGCGCATGCAACTGGTGGAAGCGAATTCGCTGCTCATGTATGCCGCTACGGGGGAGCGTTCGGCGTTGAGCGGGTACGCGCGGGTACATCCGGCCCTGGGCCCGCGGCTCCAAGAGCTCCGAGCGACCTTGCTGCACTCGCACCTCACGACGTTGGCCCAGCGCGCGTCGACCATGATCGCACTCAACGCTCGCTGGGAGCGTACGATCGCGCGCCCTTCGTTCCGCGCGACCCCACGGCAGGCGGCGCGATTGCAGCTGCAAGGGCAGCCGATTCTGGACGAGATGCGCGCGTCATCCATGATCTTGCGCGATGCGCTGACGCTGCGTATCCAGTCGGTCGCCGAGGATTCGCTGAAGACCCTGCGCACGAGTGGATGGATCGCGCTCGCATTGATCGTCGTCGTCGCCGTCGCGGTGGTACTCTTCGCCGCGTATCGCAGCCGGCTCTCGCAAGAGCTCGAAGCCTCACGCCGGGTCGCCGACGCGTTCGCCCGGGCGCAACTGCCGAACGAGCTACCCGTCACGGCAGCCGTCCGCTTCGACGCGACGTACGCCGCGGC
>DAHUXY010000016.1 GCA_027315505.1 Vulcanimicrobiota bacterium
GTGCTCGATGTCGATCGGCATGATATTTTCCATCGATGAGTTGTGCCTTTAGCCTCTCTTGGCCATGAAATCGAGTGGACCGTCGGTCATCATCGAGTCGCGCAGGCCCGCGGCGTTCACGACGACGCCGGCCGGCACGACGAGGTAGATGGCCTCGGCGAGTTTCTGAATTTTACCGTCGATCGTATAGGCGACACCCGACGTGAAATCGACCACGCGCTGGAGCAGCGTGCGATCGGCGTTCTGCAAGTTGACGATAACCACTTGACGGTTGCGTAGCGCGTCGGCGATCTCGACGACGTCTTGGAAACTGCGCGGCGAATACACGCTGACTTCCGTGCCGCCCCGCCGCGAACCGGCGTTGGAAAGCGGCACCACGCGGCCGCTCGGTGCCGGCTCGTCGTCGTAGAGTTCTTCTTCTTCGTCACGGATCGAAAAAAACGACCCTATTTTACCGAACATGCTCATGGTGAACTCCCGATTTCATCGCGGTTCCTGCCTGCGGCCAAAGAGGCCGGTTCCGATACGGAGCATCGTGGAACCGGCGCGCACCGCCTCGCGCCAATCTCCCGACATTCCAATTGAGAGCGTACTTCCACCTACACGTGCCAACGTCTTGGCGGCCAAGGCAAAAGCCCGCGCTATTTCGGCGCGATCGGACGTATCGGGCCCGATCGCCATCACGCCGTCGAGGCGGAGCGAGGGCTCGGCACGGATCACCTCGGCGAGCCGCTCGGCGGCATCCGGCGAGGCTCCGAAGCGGTCGGCCGGCGAGATATTGAGCTGGAGCAGCACGGGCAAGACCTTCTCCAGGCTCGTCGCGGCCCGCGCGAGGGCCCGGGCCGCATCCTCCCGGTCGACGCTCTGGACGATATCGAAGAGCTCGGCGATGCGCTTGGCCTTGTTGGTCTGGACATGCCCGATATAGTGCTTGCGTACGGGCGGCAAGCTGCCGAACTTCAGCGCGGCCTCCTGCACGTAGCTCTCACCGATGTCGCCGAGCCCGGCCTCGATCGCCTCAAGGATCGGCTCTAACGGCTGCTTTTTGCCGACCCCGACCAGGACGATTTCGTCCGGCGAACGCCCCGCCGCGCGGGCCTCTTCCCCGATCTGGTCGCGAAGCCGGGCCAGCCGCTGCGGGACGCCCTCGTTCACTTGGTAACGACCGGCCGTTCGTCCGTATGCTGCCCGTGGCGTGAGTAGTAGAACACCATGATCAGCCCGATAACGATCATCGGCAGGGCATAGAGCTGGCCGCCGGTGATGCCCATCCAGCGAAAATCCGCGTGCCGCCACAATTCGGCGACGCTGCGCGTCACGCCGTAGATCGTAAACCACGACCATGCGACCACGCCGTCATTCGGCTTGCGCTTGTAGAGATAGAGGAGGATCGGCAGCGTGAGAATATCGAGAATCGCTTCGTAGATCTGCGCCGGGTGCCGGTAGGCCAGCGGGTCCGGGGCGGTCGGGAACTGCAGGCACCAGGGGCGGTCCGGGCGGCAAATATCGCCCCAAAGCTCGTCGTTGATGAAGTTGACGATGCGGGTGAGAAAGATCCCGATCGGCAGCAGCATCACCACCTCGTCGCCCAGGATCGTATAGGTGAGGCCCGGATGTTTGCGGATGAAGAGCAGGATGCCCACGATCACCCCCACCATGCCGCCATGGAAGGCCATGCCGCCGTTCCAGACGGCGATGATGTTGATGGGGTTACTGACGTAGAGGGAGAGATCGTGTTTGCTGATGATGTCGTTGAAGACGAAGAACGTCCGGCCGCCCACCAGCACGCCGATCAGGGCGTAAAAGAGAAAGTCTTGAATCTGCTCCGAGGTCAGCCCCAGGCGCTTGCGGCCGGCAGGCCGGTTCATCCAGAGGTAGACGCAGACGAAGCCCGCCAAATACGCGATACCGTACCAATGGATATTGATGGGGCCGAGGTGCAGCGCTATCGGATCGATATTTGTCGGATAAGTAAACCAATGGGACATGTACAGGCGTCCAATCTCTTTAGGGGTAACGTGAGATAATCGTGTCTTCTAGTTCACATATCAGCATCGGCATCGCATTCCTCGCCGGGCTCGTTTCATTCGTCTCTCCGTGCGTCCTCCCGCTCGTTCCGGCCTATCTCTCGCTACTGACCGGCGAGAGCCTCGAGGATTTGCGAGAGAATGCGAACGCATCGCTCCGGACTCGGGCGATCGGGCACTCCCTGGCCTTCATCGCCGGCTTTACCATCGTCTTCGTCGCCCTCGGCCTTACGGCAAGCGAGATCGGCGGCCTTCTCAACGCGCATCGGATGCTCATCGCTCAGATCGGCGGGATCGTGGTCATCGTGCTCGGCCTGCAGATGATGGGGATGATCCGGATCCCCTTTTTGATGATGGACAAACGCGTCCACGTGGCGCACGAACGCCGCACGTATTGGACCTCCGGCTTGGTCGGGATCGCCTTTGCCGCCGGGTGGTCGCCCTGCATCGGCCCCATTTTAGGGGGAATCCTCGCGATTGCGTCGCAGGAGCAGAGCGCACAGGCAGTAGTCCTGCTCTTGAGCTACTCGCTGGGCCTGGCCGTACCGTTTTTCCTGACGGCACTGGCCATCGGGGCGGTGCTCCCGGCGCTCAATCGCGTCAAGCGATTCTTGCCGGCCATAGAGTTTACCGCCGGGCTTTTCTTGGTCGTCGTAGGCTTGGTCTTGGTTAACAATGCATTCCTCACCGTCGCAGGATGGTTCTATCAGTTTGTCCCGCAACCGCAACTCTAATCTGCTCCGCACGCTCGCGATCGCTGCCGTTGCCGCGATCGTGTTCTGGCTCGACCAACTCACCAAAGCCTGGGTGATGCGCTCGTTCCTCCCCGGCGAAAGCCGGATCGTGGTGCCGCGCCTGCTCAACTGGACGTACGAGCGCAACTATCACGGCGCCTTCGGCTTCTTCGGCAGCAACTCGCTGCTGCTGATCGTGATGGCGCTGGTGGTGCTGGTGGTCTTCTATCTGAGCTTCAAAGAGGCCGCGCAGCAATCGTACCTGGTGTGCGTCGCATTCGGACTGATCGTCGGGGGCGCGGTCGGGAATATCGCCGACCGCATCCATCACGGCTTCGTGGTCGATTTCGTCGATTTCTATCGCATCTGGCCGAACATTTTTAACTTCGCCGACTCGTGCATCACGACCGGCGTCATCCTGCTCCTGTTGAAGAGCCTTGCGACACGTCGTCGAGCCTGACGAGGCGGGTAAGCGCGCCGACGTCGTCGTGGCGCGGCTTTCGGGAATGTCGCGCGCGCTGGTCGCCGCGGCCGTAAAAGGCGGCGCCGTCCGCGTGAACGGCGTGCCCGTCAAGCCGAGCTATCCGCTCGAAGCCGGCGACACGCTCGATTTCGAAGTCACCGCGCGCGAACCGCTCGTCGCGACGCCGGAGGCGATCGACATCCCGATCGTCTACGAAGACGACGACTTGCTCGTGGTCGATAAGCCCGCCGGCATGGTGACGCATCCGGCACACGGTGCGACCAGCGGCACGCTCGTCAACGCGCTGCTCGCACATATCGGGCCTCTTCCCGGCGAGGCGCTACGCCCCGGTCTCGTGCACCGGCTCGACCGCGATACGTCGGGATTACTGGTCGTTGCGAAAACCGCCGAAGCGCTCTCGGCGCTGGGCATCGCGATGAAGGCCCGCCACATCAAACGCGAATATCTGGGATTGGTGCACGGCATTCCCGAGCACGAACGCGGGACGATCGACGGGCCGATCGGGCGCGATCCGCACAATCGCCTCAAATACACGATTCTGGGCGAAGGCAAACCCGCGATTACGCATTACGCGCTACGCGAACGCTTTCCGAAGCACGCCGAAGTGGTCTTCCAACTCGAGACCGGCCGCACGCACCAGATTCGCGTGCACATGGCCGCTATGGGTCATCCGATTCTCAACGATCCCGTGTACGGGCACGAAGAGCTGCGCTTCGGCCTGCCCGGCCAGGCGCTCCATGCATGGAAGCTCACGTTCGTGCATCCGCGAACGGACGAAGAGTTGCATTTTGAAGTCGACCCGCCGCTCGAGTACGTACAGGCACGCTTCGCGCTGCGCGTGGATCCCCACACCTCGTCGTGAGCCCGATCTTCTCCCTGGCGGCCCGCAGTGGTGACGCGCGCCGCGGAACGCTGAGGCTCGCGCACGGCACGGTCGAAACGCCCACGTTCATGCCGGTCGGTACGGCCGCAACCGTCAAGGGGCTCACGCCCGACGAACTGCGCAGCGCGCACAGCCAGATCGTCCTCGCGAACACGTACCATCTGTGGCTACGCCCCGGCAAAGATCTACTCGTGGAAGCCGGCGGCCTCCATCGCTTCATGGCGTGGGACGGTCCGATCCTCACCGATTCGGGCGGCTTCCAAGTTTTCAGCCTTCAAGGGCGGCGCAAGCTCGATGAAGACGGCGTCACCTTCAAATCGCACATCGACGGGAGCATGCATCGCTTTACGCCGGAGAGCGTTATCGCCTTCGAGGAAGCGCTCGGCGTCGATATCGCGATGGTGCTCGACGTGTGCGTCAAGCTCCCGGCGACCCGCGAGGAGATCGCCGAATCCGTGCGGCTGACGACGGCCTGGGCGCGGCGCTCCGCGGCAGCGCGCGCGCGCGATGCGACGGCGGTGTTCGCGATCGTGCAGGGCGGCCTCGACCGCGAGTTGCGCGAGCGCAGCACGCGCGAGATCGTAGCGCTCGATTTCCCCGGCTACGCGATCGGGGGGCTCTCGGTCGGCGAGACGCGTGAGGAAATGTACGCCGCGGCACGCTATTGCGCGGCGATGCTGCCCGAAAACAAACCGCGCTATTTGATGGGCGTGGGCACGGCGCGCGATATCGTGATGGCCGTCGATTGCGGGATCGACATGTTCGATTGCGTCTACCCGACGCGCTGCGGGCGCAACGGCCGCGCGATGACGCATGCGGGCGAATTTACGATTCGTAACGCCGCCTACACGCACGATTTCACGCCGCTCGACCCGGCTTGCGATTGCTACGTCTGCACCACCTACACGCGCGCCTACATCAGCCATCTCTTTCGCGCCAACGAGATGCTCGGGCCGCGCCTGCTTTCGTACCACAACGTCTACTTGCTCAACGACCTGATGCGCGGGGCCCGCGCCGCGATCGAAGCCGATCGTTGGGCGGCCTACCGCGACGAAACCTTAGCCGCCACAACCCGGGATTAACTTGCGCCCGGACCGGGAAGAATGGCGGTACGCTCAGGAGGCGTTCCATGCCAAAGGTTCTTATTGTCGTTACCAGCCATTCCGAGATCGATCCGGAGCATAAGACCGGGCTCTGGCTCGAGGAGTATTCGATCCCGCGTAAAGCCTTTCGGGATGCGGGCTTTGACGTGGTTACCGCTAGCCCGAACGGCGGCCAAGCACCACTCGATCCGCGCAGCTTGGAAGGCGTGCAGCCCGATCAGGACGCCGTGGCCGAGCTCGCCCGGACGCTGACCCTGCAAGAGGCCGGCGACGCTTCGCAGTACGACGCCATCTTTCTGCCCGGCGGGCACGGCACGATGTTCGATCTCGCCGGCAATCAGCCGATCAAGACGTTGCTGAGCGAATTCGACGCGCAAGGAAAAATCGTCGCCGCCGTCTGCCACGGGCCTGCCGCATTCGTGGATGCCATCAAGGCCGCGGAGCCCCATACCCTGGTGCACGGCCGGCGCATCACCTGTTTTACCGATGCCGAAGAACGCGCCGTCAAACTCGACGCGTTGATGCCGTTCTTACTTGAAAGCAAGTTGCGCGAACAGGGCGCGAACGTCGTTACCGCGGCCGATTGGGCGGATCACGTCGAGGTCGACGGCAACTGGATCACCGGGCAGAACCCGCAGTCGAGCGGCAGTACCGCCAAAGCGGTGATCAACGCGCTCAAGGCGCGCGTCTAGCTCCGCGTTTCGCCGGCCGCAACCGCGTCGAGTTGCCGCACCACCCGCGCGCACGCCGAGCAAATCGACGGATGCGCCGTGTCGGTGCCGAGCTCACGGAATTTCCAGCAACGCTGGCACTTCGCGCCGTCCGCGGGTTCGATCGTCCAGGCCCATGACGGCGCCTGCGGATCCGCGCCCTGCGGCAATTCGTCCGGAGCGGCTTCCCGCACGTGGAGCTCGGAGAGGATCATCGCTTCGCGCAGGGTGTCGCCCAGCTCGAGCAACGAGGCGTACAGCCCGGGCGACGCGACGAGCGTGGCCTGAGCTTCGAAATCGCGCGCGACCGCGTTCGCGGCGATCTGGCCGCGCAACTCTAGAAGCACGTCCCACAGCGCGCGATCGCCGGCCGGCGCGGGCCGCGCGCCGGCCGAGCCGAACGACGTATCGAAGACCGAATCGGCCCCGCCGCGCAAATGTGCGGGGATCGCCTGCCACGCTTCTTCCGCGGTGAACGAGAGCACCGGAGCGAGCGCGGTGAGAAAACGGCGAACGATGTACAGCAGCGCCGACTGGGCGCTCCGGCGGCGCGCGTCGTCCTGTGCGAGCGAGTAGAGCGGGTCCTTGAGCGCGTCGAAATACAGAGTCGACATCGCGCTTTCGAACGCGATGATGCGCAAGTACGCATCGTGAATTTCAAAGCCGTCGTAGAGACGCTTCACGTCGGCGGCGAAGGCGTCGGTGACGCCGCACGCCAGCCGGTCGAGCGGCGCCATGCCGTCGGGTGTGAGGACACGGTCGCTAGGCAGGTCTGTAAGATTCGAGAGCATGAAACGCACGCGGTTGCGAATGTTGCGGTAGACGCGCGAGACTTGTTCGACGACGTTCGGGCCGAATCGCACGTCGTCGACGAACTCGACCGACGTCGCCCACAAGCGCAGCACGTCGGCGCCCCACTTACCCATCGCGTCGCGCGCGTCGATGCCGGTGCCGCGCGATTTCGACAT
>DAHUXY010000039.1 GCA_027315505.1 Vulcanimicrobiota bacterium
TGACCGAACTTCGAGTGCTCAACGACGAGGTCTACTGCGACGTCGTCGTGATCGACACGCTTTCGCAAGAGATGAGCGGCCGCATGCAACAAGCGGTGCATCGCGTCGCCGAACTCAACGAAGTCGCGGGCGGCCTCAACGAACTGGTAACCGGGGAAAAGAACTAGCCGGCCATGGCAGACGTCGTCTTGTTCTTCGCCAGCAATGCCGACACGATGATCGCTACCAAGGCGCTCAAGGACTCGGGCATCGTCGCGAAGATGATTCCGAAGCCCGCCAACGTGACGAGTTCGGCAAACCTCTGTCTTTCGATCGAAGCGGGATCGGTCGAACCCGCTAAGAGCGCGCTCGGCACCGCCGGCATCGCGCTGGGAGGCGTCGTCTAAGGACGGTTAGCGGAGCGCGCGAGCGTCGGCGAGTTCGATGGTTTCGCGCGCTCCGCCGGCACGCTCGACGATCAAGCCACCACCGGTTGCAATGCCGATTGCCGTTGCTTCGAACGGTTCGCGCGCGCCGTCGAGCAGAAGGCGGTAGCGCTTGCCGGGGAGCCCGGCCGCGCGCTCCCAGACGCGCGCGATGCGTTGCGGCATCGAGAGCGTTTCGTTCCACGCATCGAAGACCAGCAGCATGCGTTCCAGCAACGCCGTGCGCTCGACCGGGACGATGTCGTCGCAGAACGCGGGCGGAGGCTCGATCCCCGCTTGCGCGCCGGGAATGCGGTGCACGTTGATGCCGACGCCCGCGGCCACCCACGCCTGGTCGCCCACGATGCGTGTGGCGCAGAGAATACCGGCAACCTTGCGCTCGCCGACGAGCAGATCGTTGGGCCAGTGGAGCGTGGTCGGCACACCGCTTTCAAAGAGGGCCCGTCGCACGGCGATGGCGGCGGCATAGGGGAGGATCCACAGATCGGCGGTGGGGATCGCCCGGGGCAGAATCGTGGTAAAGAGCAGCGAGGTCCCCGGCTGGGCGATCCAGGATCGCCCTTTTCGGCCGCTGCCACGATCTTGGGCCTCCGCCACGATCGTCAGGCCGAGTCCCTCCGGAGCGCCCAGCAGCTCCGCCGCATCGTCGTTCGTGCTGCCGGTGCGCTCGACGTAGCGAATCTTGGCGAAGGCGGTGCCCATGAGATTCCGCGCAACCTGCGCGTAAGGGTGATCCATACCGGCTTGTTACGGCCCGCGCCGCCCCGCGCCTGGGCGAGAGGCAAAGGGCCGCTATTGGCGTATTGCGCGGTGCTATGGCTATTGAAACCACCCTCTTACTCTGTAAACCCGATGCCGTTTCGCGCGGCTTGGTGGGCGAAATTATCGCCCGCCTCGAGCGACGCGGCTACCTGATCGCGGCGATGAAGCTCGTGCAGCTATCCGGCGATAAAGCCCGTGAACATTACGCGGAACACAAAGACCGGCCGTTCTTCGGCGATTTGGTGAGCTTCATCACCAGCGCCCCGCTTGTGGCGCTCGCGGTTGAAGGCGAGAACGCGATCGACGGCTGCCGCCAACTGATCGGCGCAACCAATCCGCTCACCGCCGCGCCCGGCACGATCCGCGCCGATCTCGCACAGACGATCGGACGCAACCTCGTGCACGGCAGCGACAGCAAAGCGAGTGCCGAACGCGAACTGAAGATCTTCTTCACCGAAGGCGAGTTCGTTTCGCGCAAGCACGATCTCGAGCGCTGGATCAAGGAATAGCCGATGTCGCTGGAATTGCTGCGCGGCGGCGGACGCCCGCTGATTGAAGGCGTCCACGCGCGCGAGGTGCTCGATTCGCGCGGCAATCCCACGATTGCCGTCACCGTCGCTACCAGCTTCGGGTCGGTGGAAGAAGCGATGGTGCCGTCGGGCGCTTCGACCGGCGCGCACGAAGCCGTCGAATTACGCGACGGCGATGCCAAGCGCTACAACGGTAAAGGCGTCCGCAAAGCCGTTGCGGCCGTGAACGAAATCCTCGGCCCCGCATTAGAAGGGCTCGACGCGACCGCACAACGCGAGATCGACGAGCGCATGATCGAGCTCGACGGAACGCCGAACAAGGCGAACCTCGGCGCGAATGCGCTGCTCGGCGTCTCGCTCGCGGTCGCGCGCGCGGCCGCTTCCAGCCTATCGGTCCCGCTCTTTCGCTATCTGGGCGGCCCGTCGGCGGCCACGCTGCCGGTGCCGATGATGAACGTCATCAACGGCGGCAAACACGCCGAGGGCGCGCTGCAGTTCCAAGAGTGCATGGTGATGCCGATCGGCGCGCCCACGCTCGCCGAAGCCGTGCGGTACGGTTCGGAGGTTTTTCACGCGCTCGGCAAACTGCTGCACGAACGCGGTTTTCCGACGCTTGTGGGCGACGAAGGCGGTTACGCTCCGCCGCTCGATTCGATCGATGAAGCGATGGCGTTGCTGTGCCGCGCGATCGAACGCGCGGGCTACAAACCCGGTGCCGATATCGCGATTGCCCTCGACCCCGCATCGACGGAGTTCTTCCAAGACGGCCTCTACTACGCGCACGACAAGCAGCACGGGCTCACCGCCGAGCAAATGGTCGACCTCTATCGCGACCTGTGCGACCGCTACCCGATCGTTTCCATTGAGGACGGCTTCGCCGAAGACGACTGGAACGGCTGGTGCCGCATGACCGACGCGCTGGGCGACCGCGTGCAGATCGTCGGCGACGACATCTTCGTGACCAACACGCAGCGCCTGGAACGCGGCATCAAGGAAGGCGTGGCCAATTCGATTCTGATCAAGGTCAACCAGATCGGGACGCTCACCGAGACGCTCGATGCGGTGGCCCTGGCGCAGAAGTCGGGCTATACCACGGTGATCTCGCATCGCTCGGGCGAGACCGAGGATACGAGCATCGCGGATATCGCCGTCGCGACCGGCGCCGGGCAGATCAAAACCGGCTCGCTCGCGCGTAGCGACCGGGTCGCCAAGTACAACCGGCTGATGGCCATCGAGGAGCAGCTCGGGCAGGCCGCTAGCTACCCGGGAGCCAAGGCATTCCGCCTCGCGGGCCCGTAGCTCAGCGGCAGAGCGGCCGGCTCATAACTGGTTGCGCGTAGGTTCGAATCCTACCGGGCCCACCAAAGTACGTTGACAGAACGCCTCTCCTCCCTGTAGGGTTTGGAGGCGTTCCCATCATGGCGCTATCGTCTATCGGTTAGGACAGCCGCCTTTCACGTGGCAAAGACGGGTTCGATTCCCGTTAGCGCTACCACATCAGAAGCCCGTAATCGTTGAGATTGCGGGCTTTTTCTTTTTGGGAATGTCAGCCAAAGGCTATTGGCATGAGGAAACCTTTGGGCGTGCCGGGTAGTAGAGCGGACTATGCACTTCGACATCGTAGAGGCCGTGCGGCAGAAGCAGCAACAGCAAGTGCGAAGCGTTAGCATCGACAACGGCGATGTGGTTGATATCAGCACTAGTGACGGCACGGTGGTAGTCACTCTGGGGGCTCGTGTGGGAGCAGGACCTGAGGAAGACGTCGGGCCGGAGGAAAGCGTGCCCTCAGACTGACTGCCAACGCAATAAATCAAGGCGTGCATTTCACTGGTTCTCTACGATCCATTCTCATGAAATTGTGGGCTTTGCGGCATCGGCGACTGATCGATCGCAAGGCTGTCAGATGGCGTCTCGCCTGCGCGATCGATAATCTCGAAAATTCCAGGTGCGACGAAATATTCGGTGCGGCCAGGGCGTTCGAACGGCACTAGGATGCCTTCCTTTACCAATCGATCTACGGCAGACGACGATGATTGTAGCGTCTGCCCAAGGATGGACTGTGCGCGTCCGTTCGACATCGCCGGCAGCTCAATCAGGGCGTCGATAAGTTTCAGCAACGCCGGCGCATTTCTTGCCTTGCTGATACGTCCCCAGTATTGCGCGCGTAATGTTTGAAGTTGACGCATCCGGAGTCGCGAGTCGCGAGACTGAATCGTGACGCCATTCAAGAAGAAGGCGATCCATTGGGCCCAGCGACCGTCTGCGCTTACGCTAAACATATGATCGTTATATTCAACGCGTCTTCGCTCGAAGTAGGCACTGAGATAGAGCATGGGTTTGCTAATCGTGCCCGCGTGACAGAGTAAAAGCGGCATGATCAGACGGCCGATTCGGCCATTTCCGTCGAAGAACGGGTGAATCGTTTCGAATTGATAGTGGATGATCGCAAGGCGTACAAGCAGTGGCAAACCATCGTCGTTGTTGATGTAATGAATGAGGTTTTCGAACGTGCTCTCGATGTGGATTGCGGGCGGCGGGACGAACCGAGATTCCGATATAGGGAGACCTCGTTGCCCAATGTGCACCTGTTCGTTGCGGAAACGCCCGCTGCGCGCTTCTTCGCGCGTTCCAGTCATCAGAATCTGATGGGTTTCGCAGATGAGCTGCTTGCTAATCGGAATGCTTTCGGCACGCGATAAGCCGTATCGCAGCGCAGCAACGTAGTTCGAAACCTCACGCGTGTCAGTTCGATCGGCGTCGAGTTCCTCGGCGGCAGCTTCAAAAATGACGAGATCTGAGTACGTCGTTTGCGTTCCCTCGATCTTGCTCGAGAGTACGGCTTCGCGGCGCATGAAGGGCGCGATGAGGACCTCTGGATGCGGAAAATCGCTCGCCTGCCCGTCCAGTCGGCCGAGTTCAATGGTCGCCTCCGCCAGGGCAGTTACCACTGCTGGCGTCAGAAAATCCGGCGCCGGGGGCAGGGGCGAGGGCACAAATGCGACCCCTCCCCCGCTAATCTGAACAAGCTCACCCGTACGGCGGGCGGTAAAGGCTCCCGGGTCCATGCTTGATCAATTGGCGGGAGCAATCAAGGATACCTGGCTTATCCTTGATTTGAAAGGGTCGGGGTACAAGGATAACTGCCTGAGCGATCGAGTGGATGACGAGTCTCCCATCCGTCAGCCCAATGTCAGCCAACGAGGCGGGACGTGGAGGGACGACGCGGATTCTCGAGGCGCGAAATCATGAGGAAAACGCCGGAGTCACGCGGCGCGCAGAAAGTTCGACTCCCGTTAGCGCTACTACTTGAGGCGCGATACTGTCTAAATCCGTTTGGGTGCTCTCGCTCTAAATCCGTTTGGGTGCTCTCGCTATGGCTGGGCTCCCGGGGGATAGGGAGCCGCGTGCCCGTTAAAGTGGTGTTCCCATAACCATTTCCAACACCGAGGCGGCGGAGGGGGCGGCTTCGCGATCGTGCCGTTAGGGGTGCGCAAATGCAACCACAAGCCGCAACCGCCATGCTCGCGGATGGCTGCTAGATAGGCCTTCGGGTAAGGCGCGGGGTGGGCGCGCGGCTG
>DAHUXY010000040.1 GCA_027315505.1 Vulcanimicrobiota bacterium
AGTGCGCAACATCGCCTCGGTGACCACGGCCGTGGCCAACGGAGATCTTTCGAAGAAGATCACCGTCGACGTGCGCGGCGAGATTTCAGAACTCAAAAACACCATCAACACGATGGTCGATCAGCTCAACGCCTTCGCTTCGGAGGTGACGCGCGTCGCGCGCGAGGTCGGCTCTGAAGGTATCCTCGGCGGCCAGGCCCAGGTTGGCGGGGTAAGCGGCACGTGGAAGGACCTCACCGATTCGGTAAATTTCATGGCCTCGAACCTCACCTCACAAGTGCGTAACATCGCGAAGGTGACAACCGCGGTTGCGAACGGGGACCTTTCGAAGAAGATCACCGTCGACGTTCGCGGCGAGATCGCGGAGCTGAAAGACACGATTAACGTCATGGTCGATCAGCTCAACGCGTTCGCTTCGGAGGTGACGCGCGTCGCGCGCGAGGTCGGCTCCGAAGGTATTCTCGGCGGCCAGGCTCACGTGCAAGGCGTGAGCGGCGTATGGAAAGATCTCACCGACAACGTGAACTCGATGGCGGCGAATCTCACCAACCAAGTGCGCGGCATCGCCAAGGTCGTTACGGGCGTAGCCAACGGCGATCTCAAACGCAAGCTCACGCTGCAGGCGCGCGGTGAGATCGCGGAATTGGCCGAAACGATCAACGGCATGATCGATACGCTCGCGACCTTCGCCGACCAAGTGACCACCGTCGCGCGCGAGGTCGGCTTCGAAGGGAAACTGGGCGGCCAGGCGGCGGTCCCGAGCGCGGCCGGCTTGTGGCGCGGCCTCACCGACAGCGTCAATCAATTGGCGGCGCAGCTTACCGACCAGATCCGCGCCATCTCCGAGGTGGCGACCGCCGTAACCAAGGGCGACCTCTCGCGTACGATCGAAGTCGAAGCGCGCGGCGAAGTCGGCGAACTCACGCGTAACGTCAACGAGATGATCCAGAACCTCCGCGATACGACGCGCAAAAACACCGAGCAAGATTGGTTCAAGAGTAACCTCGCGCGCTTCACCTCGATGCTCCAGGGGCAACGCGATATCACCGCGGTGACGCAGTTGATCATGTCGGAGATCGTTCCGCTCGTGAACGCGAAAGTCGGCGGCTTCTACATTAGCGACGTGAGCGGCACCGAGCCGGCGTTGCTCTTGATGGCCGGCTACGCGCTGCCGCGCAACCGCCGCTCCAAGCGGGCGATTGCGTTCGGAGAGGGGCTCGTCGGCCAAGCCGCGGTCGAGCGGCAGCGACTGTTGCTGAACGAAGTGCCGGCCGAGTATCTCCAGATGACGTCGGGCATCGGCCAAGCGGCGGTCTGCTCGGTCGTGGTACTCCCGATTCTCTTCGAAGGGGAGATCAAGGCCGTCATCGAGTTGGGATCGCTCGAACGCTTCAGCGAAATCCACCTGTTGTTTTTGGACCAGTTGATGCAATCGATCGGCGTCATGCTCAACACGATTTCCGCGTCGATGCGTACCGAGGAATTGCTCAAGCAGTCCCAATCGCTTACCGGCGAACTCCAGAGCCAGCAGCTCGAACTCAAACAGACGAACGACGAGCTGGAGGAGAAAGCTCGCCTGCTGCAAGAGCGCAACGCCGAAGTCGAGCGGAGAACCAGAGAAATCGAAGAGGCCCGTACCGAACTTGAAGGCAAGGCCGAGCAGCTCTCATTGACCTCGAAGTACAAGTCGCAATTCTTGGCAAACATGTCGCACGAATTGCGTACGCCGTTGAATAGCCTGCTGATCCTCTCGAAACAGCTCGCCGACAACAGCGATGGCAATATGACCGGGCGCCAAGTGGAGTTCGCACAGACGATTCGTGCGGCAGGCTCGGACCTGCTCACCCTCATCAACGATATTCTCGACCTTTCGAAGATCGAATCGGGGACGACCGCCATCGATTTCCAAGAGGTGACCTTCGACGAAATTGAAAACGAAGTGCGGCGCACCTTCGGGCAGATCGCCGCGGATAAGAATCTGCAATTCGTCGTTCGGCGCGACTGGGATCTTCCCGGCACGATCGTGACCGACCCCACGCGCCTCCAGCAAGTGCTCAAAAACCTACTATCGAACGCCTTTAAGTTCACCACGATAGGTTCGGTGACGCTGCACATCGGCGTCGATCGCAACCGCATCCTCGCCGTTCCCGGGCCGGCGATATTTTTCGCCGTCTCCGATACGGGCATCGGGATTTCGCCCGACAAACACGGCGTCATCTTCGAAGCGTTCCAACAAGCCGATATGGGTACGTCGCGTAAATTCGGCGGCACCGGCTTGGGCTTGGCCATCAGCCGGGAAATTGCGGGATTGCTGGGCGGCGAAATAGCGGTGGAGAGCGCCGCCGGCGTCGGGAGCACGTTCACGCTCTATCACCCCGCGCAGCGCAGCGCTCCGCGAGTGGAGATGCCGCAACTCGCGCAGCCGGCCATAGGGCGGGTCGAGGCAATGCTGACGGACGCGAACGAAGCACGCCGCCGTTCCGAGGAGGGCGTCGGACGGACCGACGATCGCTACAGCATCGATGTGGACGATAAGATCGTCCTGGTGATCGAAGACGATCCGACGTTCGCGGGCCTCTTGGCCGGCTTTGCGACCGAGCGCGGATTCAGAACGCTCGTCGCGCACTCCGGGCACGAAGCGCTTGAAATGGCGAACAAGTTCGTTCCCGATGCGATCACGCTGGACATCGGGCTCGCCGATATGGACGGCTGGCAGCTGCTCGAGCAACTTAAATCGTCGGCCGCGACCGCGCACATTCCCATCCACGTGATCTCCGGCGACGAGCACCAGCAACGCGCGCTCGAGTCCGGCGCGATCGCGCATTTGCAGAAGCCCGTTTCGGAGGAGGCGCTCGTCGATACGTTCGATCGCCTGTTGGGGTTCGCGGATAGTCGCGGCAAGAACGTCTTAGTGGTGGAAGACGACCTCACGCAACTCAACGCGATGGTGAACCTCATCGGCACCGGCGAGATGAACGTTACGGCGGTATCGAGTGCCGAAGCGGCCTTCGAGGCGATCGAAGGCAACACGTTCGACTGCGTCATCGTGGATTTAGGCTTGCCCGATATGTCGGGCGAGACGTTCATCGAAGCGTTCCGGGCTAAACCGGGCCACGAAGCAACGCCGGTGATCGTCTACACGGCGCGCGATTTACATCGCGACGAAGAGGCACGCTTGCGGCGCATCTCCTCGACCGTGGTGGTGAAGGACGGGCGCGCCCCGGAGCGCTTGCTCGACGAGGTCAATTTCTTTCTCCATCGCGTGGAGGCCGATCTGCCGCCGACGCGGCGACCCTCGCGTGCCGAGGCCGCCCGCGATACGCTGCAGGGGCGGCGCGTCCTGATCGTCGATGACGACGCGCGCAATATTTTCGCGCTCGAGGCGGCGTTACGCGCCGAGGGAATGGAGGTGCTTGCCGCCGAGAGCGGCCAGCAGGGTATCGCCAGCCTTCAAACGCGCTCCGACGTCGATATCGTCCTGATGGACATCATGATGCCGGAGATGGACGGGTTCGAGACCATCCGCAGGATTCGCGCGGACGATCGGATCGCATCGATCCCAATTATCGCACTCACCGCGAAGGCGATGAAGGGCGATCGCGAGGCGTGCATCGCCGCGGGCGCCTCCGAATACGTCAGCAAGCCGGTGGACGTCGACCAGCTTCGTTCGATATTGCAGCTATGGTTGAGCAAGTAGACGCTCTAACGGGGGCGCTCCCGTCGCTGGAGCTGCGGCGGGACGAACTTGCCGATATCGAGCTGCAGTTGCTCATCGACGCCCTGTTGCGGTACGGCGGCTACGATCTTCGCAGCATGAATCAGGCGGTACTACGGCGGCGTATCGCCGACGTGATGCGCGCGGAATCGATCGCCACGATTTCGGGCCTGCAAGACAGGCTGCTTCACGACGAGCGGATGCTGGCGTCGTTTTTGGTGATGATGTCGGGGGGAGCCTCGCAGCTCTTCCACGATCCGCCGTTTTTGAAGGCGTTCGCGCTCCACGTCGTCCCGTTGCTGCAAACCTACTCGTTCGTCCGGATCTGGGTGCCCGGGAGCGGTATCGGCGCGACGGCCTATTCGTTGGCCGCGATTTTAGACGAAGCCGGAATCCTCGATCGTTCGGTCATTTATGCGACGACCTTAAACGACGTTGCCGCTGCGGTGTCAAAGGCCGGCGTCTACGCGCATGCATCCGAAGCCGACCTTATCGCATCGATGCGACAAGCCGGGCTCGTCTCTCCGGTCTCGCGTTTCTTCGAGACCACCAGGTCGCAGGCGTTTCCGGTGGACCGCTTACGGCAAAGCGTGATGTTCGCGCGGCATAGCCCGGCCGAAGACGGCCCGATCAACGAGTTTCACGCGATCGTCGCGCGCGGCATTTTCCCGGCGTTCAACGGGAGCATCCAATACCGTCTCCATCGGCTGACGTACGACAGCCTCTTGCACCTTGGCTTTTTGTGCCTTGGCCAGCGCGAATCGCTGGCCGGTACCGTGCACGAACGAGCGTTCCGGAACGTGGTTCCGGGCCAACCCATCTATCGAAAGATGCGCTGAGCCTATGCCGTCGCGGCGTACGAAACGTGGATTACTCGCTCGAGTTGCGTGATCTTAAAAACGCGGGCGAGCGCTCCCGACGGGGGGATGATCACGCGCAACATCCCGCTCCAGCGTTCGTGGAGCCGGACGAGTGCGTTAAGGCCGCTGGAATCGATATAACCGCAACGCGTCAGATCGACTGCGAGGGCTCCTCCGCCGGCCGCGACTTGCTCGATGTATGCTTCAAAGTATGCGGCGGTGGCGATATCGATATCGCAACTCGCGGAGACGATGCCCTCCTCGTCGCCGCTCCGGTGTGAAAAATGCTCGATGATGCCTGGGGTTAGGCTAGGGTCGTGTACCATGGGGTTCTCCAAATCTCTCCCACCGAGTATGGGCCGACGGTTTGGAGGATACAAGTTGGCGCGGATCGGCCGGCGTCTACCCGCCGACGCCGCTTGGCTGGTGGGAGAGCCGCGTGTTATGCCCTGTCATTGGGCCCCCGTGCGGATTCATCCAAAAAGGAGCGCATGGCGGTGACCAGCGGGCCTTGGACGTCGCCCAGGGGACGATCGCGCAGCAACGTCGCCGGGCTGGAATCGCCCAAACGGGGATTGCTGGAGTGGAACCACGCGCGGATCACTTCGGCATCGTGCGCCTGTGCGATCGTGCTCGCCAGCTGGAGGGCGAAGCGCAAAACGTGCGACCGCTGCGGCCGGCGATCGGTCATCCACTGTTGCACGGCGCGGGTCTCCGCGACGCCCGCGATGTGGGCGACCGTCGAAAGCCCGACCAGGCCAACCAGCTCGCGGACCGCTCGCCCGATCGGCAGCCCGATCGCGTGGCTGTGCGCTTGGTACTCGAATTGGGCCGATCGGAATGCCCCTTGTTCGTCGATCATGCCACACAATATACCACCGAAAACCCCAGGATAAACGCCACCCTAGAGTGGCGGATTCAGCGCCTCACGGAGCGCGAAGATTCGGCGGGGACGCGTGGAGCATCTTGGGAGCGCAACATATCGTACACGAATCGGACATATCGGCGCCCTAGCATGCGGTCATGGATGGCATTGCATGGGCCCAGAGCGCGATGGTGGCGGCGCGGAC
>DAHUXY010000069.1 GCA_027315505.1 Vulcanimicrobiota bacterium
GCCGTAGCGCTACGCTCTTTTGAGCGGCGCGAGGAACTCCTGAAGTCGATCGGCCACCGCCTGATCGGCCTCCGCGTAAAGATGTCCATAGGTGTCCACCGTCATTAGGATACTGGAATGTCCCATTCGGCGCGATGCGACTTGGATCGGGATGCCGAGGTGGGCCATGAGCGCGTTGGCGGTGTGCCGCATATCGTAGGGCCGGATGCGCGCGAACTGATAGTCCGGTCGCCCGTGCATCCGCGCGTAGCGTTCGGTCACCGCGGCCGCGCGCTCGATCGCCGGGCGCCACACGCGGCGGTAAAACCACGCGCGCGAGATCGGCTTGCCGGTCGACGTCGTGAAGACGAACGCATTGGCTCCTTCGGCGAGCGCCGCCTCAAGGCGCGCGCGCAGCGCGTCGACCTGCACCGCATTGAGCGTGAGGCGGCGCATCCGTTTGGGATTCTTGGTTTCTTCCAGCAGTAGCTTGCCGGCGACGTCGACCAGATCGTTGCGCACGACCACATACGAGCCCTTGAGCGATACGGACGCGCGCTGCAGGCCAAAGAGTTCACCCGGCCCCATCGTCGTCGTCAGCGCCAACACAAAGAGCGCGTAGAGCCGATGGCGCCGCACGATGCGCAAGAAAGCCAGCGATTCCTCCGGCGACCATACCGGGCGCTCCGGCCGGCGCGGCTTCGCGGGCTTCTTCACGGCCGCAAAAGGGTTGACCGTCAGCTCGTCACTCTCGAGCGCGACTTGGCACACGCGCCGCAACAGCGCGTAGATGCCACGCTGCGTCGTCGCGCCGACGCGCAAGCTCGCGAAGAACGCGCGCACATGCCGCGGCTCGATCGCGCGCAGCTCCATCCGCGAGAACGACGTCGCATCGACGTGCGCGCGGTAAAGATCGCGGTACCATTGCTTCGTTTTCTCGCGTATCGGCGCCGTCTCGATGTAGTGCGCCGCGTATGCCGCGATTGTGAAACGTGAAACACCGCGGTTGGCGGCCAGCGCGTTCAGTCGTTCGATCGTTGCGCGCCGCGCGTGTTCCGACTGATCGCCACGAGAGCCGTACACATACCGGCGTTTGCCGGCGGTCATAATCGCACCGACGAATCGATCTTGGGCGACGGACCAGCAGACGGAGCCGGTGCCTTTTTTGCGCTTTGGCATGGCTGGCGGTTCGGGATTTACGGTCCAAGCCCTGTTGTCCAACACGCGCGGTCGGAAAAGCGAAAACCCGCCAAATCCTTATTTGACGGGCTTTTTCGTGGTCGGGCTGACAGGATTCGAACCTGCGACCTCTTGACCCCCAGGCAGACGATACGCCCTCATACGCCTGTGGGAGACGCATATAATAATGAGGCAACAGCGGCATCCTGTGCCCCGTTTACGGCCCATCTGTTGTCCGGGTTTACGGTCCAGAACGCAAAAAACGCCCGCCCCGTGGGCCGAAGCCTACGAGACGGGCGAGTTCGGGGGCGTAGTCCCTAGAAGTGAATGACGGCTGCGGCGCCGAGATCCAGGCCGTGGTCATACGTCGCGACCGGACCGATCGCAAGCGAGGTATGCGGGATGAGATAATCGACGCTCAGGGCCGGCGAGAGATGGTCGCCGCGCACGATCGCCGCGAGGTTGATCTCAAGCTGTTTCTTGCGGACCACGGCAAACGAGAGGCCCTGGCCCAGCGGCGAGAGCATCGAGCCGACCCTCGTTGGCTCGACCTCTTGCCGCGAGATGCTGACCGCGATATGCGTGGCGGGGTCGGCGAGGACGTGCGTTGTAGCCGCGACGGCGGCGGCGTACATCGCGTCGAGCTGGTCCTGCGTCATCCCGGGCGCTGCGGTGGGGATTGCGGCCGGCTTCGGGCCGACGAGTTTGGCGCCGACGACTTCGACCGTGGGCGGCTTGAGCGCCCCGAGCACGGCTGCGATTTCAGCGCCGGAGAACCCGCGAAGGCCCGGAATCTTCTCCACG
>DAHUXY010000074.1 GCA_027315505.1 Vulcanimicrobiota bacterium
AAGACTGGTCCGGCGCGCCGATTGCGCTCTTCGAGAGCGAGTGGAGCGTCCGCCTCGCGCAGGAATGGAATCCCGCGTTGTCCTTCGCCCCGTTTACCGCCGAAGTCGAACGAGAGGTACCCGCTCTATGAATCCGCGCACCACCCTAGGCGTCATCGCCGCACTGGCGCTCGTCGCCGGGTGTTCGTTTCAAAACAAATACGAGCGCGACGCGCAGTCCTTCACGATGGCCGTGATGCATAACGATCTCGGCCCGGTCCAGAACGAGATCGCTCCGGGCATCACGATCAGCCGGGTTCAAGTGGCGGAGTGGTCGGACGAACTCTCCCAGCAAGGCAAGTTCGAATCGCTCAAGGAGACCACCGCCGATTGCCCGCCCGCCGCGCACTGCTTCATCGTCAAGTTCGCCAACAGCACCTACAAAGAAGAGATGCGCCTGGACGACAAGGGCCGCATCTCCGCCTGGCGCTTCCACTCCATCGCGGCATCCGCCGTTCCAAAAACATAGCGCGATGGCCGTCACCTACGACGACGTTCGGTCCGCAGCCTCACGCTTGGACGGCGTCGCCCATCGCACGCCCGTGCTGCGTTCGCGCACGCTCGACGAACGCGTGGGCGCGCGCGTCTTCGTCAAGTGCGAAAACTTGCAACGCATGGGCGCGTTCAAATTCCGCGGCGCATACAATCGCTTGGTGCAACTCGACGAATCGCAGCGGCGGGCCGGCGTCGTTGCATACTCGAGCGGCAACCACGCGCAGGGCGTCGCGCTCGCAGCGCAGTTGCTCGGCATCCCCGCCACCATCGTCATGCCGAGCGACGCTCCTCGCTCGAAGCTCGACGCCACGCGAGGATACGGCGCGGAAGTCGCGCTCTACGAACGCTCCGAAGATAATCGCGCCGTCATCGCGCAGCGTCTCTGCGAGGAGCGCGGAGCCACGCTCGTACCACCCTACGACGACGAACGCATCGTCGCCGGTGCCGGCACCGCGACGCTGGAATTGCTCGAAGAGGCGCCCGACGTGCAAGCGATCGTCGTGCCCGTCGGTGGCGGCGGGCTCTTCGGCGGCGCTTGCATCGCCGCGCACGGGATCGATCCCGCAATCGCGCTCTGGGGCGTAGAACCGGAGGCGGGCAGCGACGTGCAACAGTCGTTCCAGCGCGGCGAACGCGTGACCATCGGCGTCCCCGCAACGATCGCCGACGGCTTACAAACGCAGTCGCCCGGAGAGGTGACGTTCGCGATCATCAAAGAGCACGCGCGCGGGGTCGTCACCGTCAGCGACGACGAACTCTGCGAAGCGATGCGCTTTGCTTTCGAACGGATGAAACTCGTGGTCGAGCCCAGCGGAGCCGCCGCGCTCGCCGCACTCCTCGCGGGCAAGATTGCGGTCGCCGGAACGGCCGTCGGCATCATCATCAGCGGCGGCAATGTCGATCCCGATCGCTACGCGGAACTGCTAACCCGCGCAAACTGAGGTCGTGCAAGCGCGCCGGGGCCGCGAGTAGGCTGCTTGGAAAGCCCTAGTGGTTTGGGGAACCGTTCGTCAGCCCGCATCCTGCGGGCTTCCTACTCGTATGTTTTTGTGCAACATTCAAAGGAAGTCGACATCCTGTCGATTGCACAAAAATCACACGTTCCCCAAACCACTAGGGCTTTCCGGGCAGCCTACTCGCGGCCCATCGCGTAAAACTCCGCGTTGGGCCGCATATCCATCAAGCCGGCCATGCGATTCGACAGGCCGAAGAATGCGGCGATTGCCGCGACGTCCCAAACGTCGTCGTCGCTAAAGCCGGCGCCGTGCAGCGCTTCGATCTCCTCATCCGACGCCGCGAAACCCGGCTCGTTGACGCGGGATGCGAACGCGAGCATCGCGCGCCAGCGCGGCGTGAGGTCTGCCGTGCGCCAGTTGTTGGCGATCTGCTCGGCGAGCTCTGCATCCTTGCCGAGAATGCGTAGCGCGGCGCCGTGCGCGGTCATGCAGTATTGGCAGCGATTCTCGGAACTGACCGCGACGACGATCGCCTCGCGTTCGGCGCGCGAAAGGCCGCTCTTGCCGCGCATCAACACGTCGTGATAGTGCATGAACGCGCGGAAGTGTTCGGGCCTGCGCGAGTACGCGCGGAAGACGTTGGGGACGAATCCCACCTTCTCGCGGTTGGCCCGATAGATCGCCGCGATGTCTTCGGGGAGTTCGGCTTCGGGCGTTTCGCCGAAGCGGGAAGCAAAAGAGGGGCGTTGCATAGCAACGTCCCTCTTTCGACGCGGATGGGTTGAGAACTACTTGATGTTACCGCACGAAACGTAGGTGGCGATGGCGGTCGCGCTCTTGTGAACGTTGACCGCATAGTGGCCGGCGAGCAACTGAGCGAGGGTAACGCCCTTGACGACCGTGGTCGACTTGCCGTTGACGGTGTTGGTCAGCGGATACTCCGGCGCCTTATTGATGGCGCCGCAGGTGCCGACGTGAATGTGCGTGGGCTGCGCCGTCGCCGGTGCCCCCTTGAGCGAAACCACGACCTTGACGCCGGTAGGAACCTGCGTGACGGTGGCGGTGCCGTTTTCGCCGCTGGCGTTGAGCGCCTTCATCGGAAACGTGACGGTGGTCGGTGTGGCGGCTCCGGCCGAGGCACCGAGGACTGCGGCCGCAGCGACTGCGACCAAAAGAGTACGGGCGAATTTCATGATCTGATTCTCCTTTGCCTAGTGACAGACTCTTGAAGAACGTTGCGGGGTTGCATGAAGTGCCATAAAGGCTCGCGCGGTAACGGAGCAGTAGGCGCTGACCATCCCGGCGGTCGGGGCGGCATCGGCGCCGTCGACGATCGTCAGGAGGTAACCCAGGGTGCCGTGGACCCCCTCGAGCGCGGCCACCGACGCGGATTGATGCGCGGCGCGGGCGGTTTGGAGCGCTCCGTACGTCCGGTCGATCAGGGTAGCGACGTCGTGCGCCATGTGGTATTGGGTGAGTAGCGCCGCGGCGCTCACCTTCACACGCGGATCCATGGCGACGGTCAACGGGCGGGATTGGCGCTTACCGTCCACCACCAGCGTCACCGTGTAACGCCCGGGTACGACGAGCGCGCCCTGCGGCACGCGCGGGGTATCGCCGGGGACCGCCGAGATGGGCATATCCACGTTCTCCGAGCGGGGCGCCGGTTCGTGGAGATCCCAGACGAAGCGATGCATACCCGCGCTCGTGCCGGGCCGGACGAAGGGCTGCTCCCAGTAGCTCGGCTTATCGAATGCGACGTGCGCCGGGGGCGCCTCGTCGCTTGCGTAGGTTCGAACCACATGCCCCTTCGCATCCGCGATCACGATGCTCACCTCGCTCGCATCGCGCGCGAGTGCGTAGTCGAGGATCGCGCCGTTCGGCGGATTCTGGCCGTGTGGTACTTCGGGCGGGAGCGGCGTGTCGGTATTGGTGTCGCGCCGAATGCGGTACGCAAGCTCCGGCGTAAAGAGATGCGGTCCCGCGAAGGCATGCGCGCGCGCGAGAGCCCGTAGCGGCTCGACATCGTCGAGAATCCAGAACCCGCGGCCGTGCGTCGCGACGACGAGGTCGTTGCCGTGCACGATCATGTCGCGCGCAGAGGTGGTGGGCAGATTGAGTTGCAGCGGCTGCCAGTGCATGCCGTCGTCGAACGAGACGCTTACGCCGTTCTCGCTAGCGGCGTACAGCAAGCCGCGCGCTTGCGGGTCGGCGCGCACCGCGTTGACCGGTGCGTCGGGTAATCCGCTGACGGCCAGCCGCCAACGCGCGCCGCCGTCATGGGTGACGTAAACGTACGGATGTTGATCGTCCAAGCGAAAGCGATTGACGGCAACGTAGGCGGTGTTGTCGTCGAACGGCGACGCGTCGATCTGCGAGACCTTGCTCCACGCGGTGAGAGCTGGGGGCGTGACGTTCTTCCAATGCTTGCCGCCGTCGCGCGTGATCCATACCAAGCCGTCGTCGGTTCCGGCCCAGAGCGTCCCTTCGTGCTTTCGCGAGGGTGCCAGCGCATACACGACGCCGCGGTGCGCGCCTTGTTCGGGATCGTCTTTTTCGAACGCGCGAATGACCGCGGGGATCGCGGGGTGCGCGCGCGTGAGATCGGGACTGATCGCGCGCCACCGCATGCCGCCGTCGCTCGTGACCCAGACGACGTTCGATGCGAAGTAGAGTTTGTGTTGATCGATCGGGTCGAACGCCAGGGGCTGCGTGCGTACGACGCGATAGCCCTTGCCGCGCAGGGGTTTGGGCGCGACTTCCTGCACTTGCCCGGTCTTTTGCGTGAACCGTTCAACCTTGCCGCCGTAGAAGATGCCGGGGTGGAGCGGGTCGGGCACGTCGTAGCCGTACTCTTCCGCCCCGGCCGTATGCCAGTCGCGTTCCGTGATTTCGCCCCAGTTGCCGCGGCTCTTCACGCATGCCGAACCGCTCTCTTGTTGGCCGCCGCAGACCCAGTATGGAAAGCGATTGTCCGCGTTGACGTGGTACATCTGCGCCGTCGGCTGGTTGTACCACGAGCTCCAGGTGCGCCCGCCGTTCACGGAGATCGTCGCGCCTTGGTCGCTGCCGAGCACAATGATCGAAGGATCGATGGGATTGATCCAGATGTTTTGGTAATCGTCGCCGCCCGGCGCGCCCTTGATGGCGGTGAAGGTCGTTCCGCCGTCGGTCGAGCGATAGGTCGACGTATTGGTGACGTAGACGGTGTTCGGATCTTTCGGGCCGGCGGCGATCGCGGTAAGGTCGTCTCCTCGTTCGCCGACGCGGCCGGTATCGTTGGTCATCGTCCAGTGCGCGCCCCCGTCGGCGCTGCGATAGATCGCGCCGGCATCGTCGCTGCGATATTTCGCGCCCGGGGCGGGCATGTCGACGAACGCGTAGATGACGTTTGGATCCGAGGCTGCTATGCCTAAGCTGATGCGTCCGATGCGTTTGGGTAGCCCGTTATCGATCGGCTTCCAGGTCGTGCCGCCGTCGGTCGATTTATAGATGCCGCTTCCCGGAATCTCGAACGAGCCGCCGATCTCCCACGGTGCCTGGCGAGCGGCCCACAGCGTTGCGTACACGGTATCCGGATGCAACGGATCGATTTTAACGTCGTACGCGCCGGTATTATCGTTCGTATAGAGCACGCGGGAGAACGTCGCGCCGCCGTCGGTCGAGCGGTAGATGCCGCGTTGATCGTTCGGTCCGTACGGATGCCCGAGTACGGCGACGAAGAGCGCGTTCGGGTTGCGAGGGTCGATCGCGATTTGCGGAATCTGCTCGCCGTCGCGCAACCCGAGATGCGTCCAGGTCTTGCCGGCGTCGACGGACTTGTAGATGCCGTTGCCGATCGCGAGATCGGGGCGTTGAAGGCCCTCGCCGCTCCCGGCGTAGATGACGTTCGGATCGCTAGGCGCGACGGCGAGCGAGCCGATCGACTGCGTCGAATGGCCGTCGAAAATCGGGGTCCAGGTGCGTCCGGCGTCGTCCGTCGTCCAGATGCCGCCGTTGACGGCTCCGATGTAGAAACGATTCGGCTCGCTGGGCACGCCCGCTACGGCTTTGGTGCGCCCTCCGCGCAACGGGCCGATAAAGCGCCATCGCATGCCTTGATACAGCGACGGCGCAACGGTTTGTGCGGCGGCCGGGGCCGGCACGAGCGAAGCCAAGAGCGAAAAAAGAACGACGAGCGGTACATATCGACGCAACGTAGTGAGCCCTCCGTTGGCGTAATTACACCGCGGCTATCCGCATACCCGCGCGAGGAATGCGGCAGTCTCGTCAAGGGATTCGCGCCCCTGCGGGAGCCGCGGGATAAGCTGCCACAGGTGCGGCACCCTATCCCGGAGCCGCAGCGTCGAACGTCAGGCTGCCGCGGCCGACCGTTCGGCGCGCGACAACAGCCCGCGCTTGCAGGCCGACTAGCGGCGCTTCTTGATTCGACCCGAGCGCACTTTGGGTGCGAAAGCGGCGCCGATTTTGAAGTTGCTCTTGCGATCGATCGTTTCGTCGACGTCGTCGCAGCCGATCGGCG
>DAHUXY010000089.1 GCA_027315505.1 Vulcanimicrobiota bacterium
AGCATCAGCGGGGTGGCGATATTGTAAGGAAGGTTGCCCGCGACGATCCATGGAGCATCGCCGCCGTAGGCCGCGTAGTCGAAGGTGAGTGCGTCGGCTTCGACGATGCGAGCCTTCTCTAATTCGCTGCGCGCTCGTAACAGCGCGATGAGTTCGGGATCGATCTCGAGTGCCGTGACGTCGGCGCCTTCGTCCAGGAGTGCGAGCGTCAGCGCGCCGGTGCCCGCGCCGATCTCCAGCGCGCGAACGGGGGCCGGCGCGCCGTCGAGCGCCACGCGCGCGATGCGGCGCGCGGAGCCGCGATCCATCAGGAAGTTTTGCCCGTATCGTTTTTTCGGGCGGAGCCCCCATGCTGCAAGCAGCGCTTTGGGATGCGCGAGCGCATCGGCTGCTTGCAGGGAGTCGTCGTCGGCCATGCGGCCTGGTTACTTGAGGCGGTAGACCGTTACCTCGCGACGACCGAATTCGATCGCGTCGCGTAACGAGTTGAAGCCGAGGTCGATGCGGTTACCGCGGATCGCTCCGCCGGTATCGCCCGCAAGCGCGAAACCATATCCGGGGATATAGAGCCGCGTACCGAGCGGGATCACGCGCGGATCGACGGCGACGATGCCGTGCCCGGCGGGGCGGCCGATGGCGGTGATGCCGCTGCAACCGCTGCATCCGGCGGTGTATGCCGTCGCGACCATGTCCATCGCGCTCGCCGCGATGTATGCGGTGCGTTCGATGCCGCGGCGTGCGAAGCGCGCGAACGCGGCGTATTCGCCGACGCCCTCGGCGACGATGCGAGGCTTGGGATTACGAACGACGCGCGATGCGACGACCGTGTGTCGTACCGGGCCGTTGTCGCTTTGCGTGAATTGCACCACGACCGCTCGTTCGCCGGTGCGACCTTTTGAGACGACGCGGGACGAGCCCGGCTGCATCGAAAAATCGAGGCGGTGAACGGTTTTTTCGGCGATGGTGCGCCGCTCGTTACGTTGCCAGGTGAGAACGCGTACGATGCGTACGACGCCGTTTGCCGGAACGCGAGCTGCGAGCGAGGGTTGAACGCGATCGTGCGCGCCCAGAACGATGCCCTGCTCTTCCAATAATGCGCCGACGTCGGTTGCCGCGCTGTCGACGCGACGATGCAGATGCATGCCGGCAATGGTGACCGGTACGGCCGCCTGGTACGTGACGTACAAGTGGTCGGAGAGTGGGACCTGTTTGCGCGGTGCCAGATAATCGTGCGCGCGGACGGTGATTCCGCGTTCGCGCAGGAAGCTACCGACCGTAGCAGCGCGAGTGGCTTGCTGGGTCACGGTTCCGTTCGAATCGAACGTAATGACGTGCTCCATGGTCCGTTGCACCACCCCATTCGCGGCGAGTGCCGACGTCGGGTAGGTGAGAAAGCCGGCACAGACCAAGCCGGCGGTGAGAACGCTGACGGAGAGCACATGGCTCAGCCGCAGGGGGCCGCGTCCTATCATCCCTCGTTCCTTTCCTGTCCCAACCCAACGCCAAGGGCTACCGCAACACCACGCAACGGGTAGACGATGAACGAGCGGGTCGATCAGTACGTGTGGGAGAGCCGGCGATGCCTTCTCTCGCTAAGGGCGACGGATCCAGTGGGAAACGCCTAGTTGAGTTGTACGATCGCTATTCGGGAGAACAAGACCCCGAGGGGAGTTGCCTGCCGAGCTATTGTGCGAGCCGGTCATGATGCCAAGAACGGCAGCGGCTCGCGATCCCACAGGGTGGGGATCTGAACTAACTCCGGCACTATACCACAGCGGGCTGGCGAGGAGAATATGCCAGAAGTCGCTTGCCTGGAGGACGAACCTCTTCCAACCGTGGAGGCGGGTGCCTGCGCGGCGCCAAAAGCGGGCCCGGTGGAGCATCTGCGCATCGGTTTCTTTACCGAAGTCTACCGCCCGGTGGTCAACGGCGTCGTTGCATCGGTCGATGGCCTGGCCGCCGGCTTGCGCGAACGCGGCAACGAAGTGTACTGCTTCGCGCCGCGAATGCCGGGCGCCGAGCGGAGCGACGGCGCGGTGTTTCGCATGCCGTCGCTCCCGTTGCCGTCGCGCACGCCGTACCGGCTTACCCTGCCGCTGGTGAGCCGCCGCAACGTCAATACGGTGATCAAGCGTCTCTCGCTCGTACACGTGCACTCGCCGTTCATCACCGGTTGGATGGGCCTGCGTTACGCGCGCCGGTACGGAATGCCGGTGGTGTACACGTATCACACGCAGCTCGAAGCGTACGCGCATTACGTTCCGTTCGAAGCGAACGCCACGCGCTATGCCGCGTCGCAATTGACGCGGACGTTCGGCAATTTAGTCGACGCGGTAATCGTTCCGACCGCCGCGATGAGCGATCACCTGCGCGAACTCGGAGTGTTGACGCGCATCGACGTCGTGCCCAGCGGTATCGATATCGAATTCTACGGCGCGGGGCGCCGTAGCGAAGAATTGCGCGCGCGCCTGGGCGCGCGCCGGGGCGAACGGCTGGTGCTCTTCGTTTCGCGTCTTGCGATCGAGAAGAATCTCGACGTGGCTTTGCGCGCGATGGCTCGCGCGAACGACCCGGGGCTCAAGCTCGCGATCGCCGGGGATGGGCCGGCCCGCGGCGATTTAGAAGAACTCACGCGGGCGCTGGGCCTCTCGCAACGCGTGGCGTTTTTAGGTGAGGTCGCGCGCGAGCAGTTACCGGATCTCTATGCGAGCGCGGATGCGTTCGTCTTCCCGAGCACGAGCGAAACGCAGGGGCTCGTGCAAGCCGAGGCGCTAGCCGCGGGCAGCCTGGTGATCGCGGCCGACACGCCGCAGAATCGCGACGTTTTGGGGGGCGTTGGAGTCCTATGCGAGGTCAACGCGGCGGCGTTCGCTACGGCCTTTCGCGCGATCCCGCTCGAGCCGGACCCCGCGACGGCCGAGCGCAGCCGGGGAGCCGCCGGCCGTTTCGCAATCGCCGACCAAGTGGATCGGACCCTGGCGATCTATTGGAGCCTCGTCGAGGGCGGGCGCATCTCCGACTCGGCTTGACATACGAACGTATGTTCGATACTCTTGTGGGTACGAGGGTATAGACATGCGAGCACATCACGAGCCACCAATCGAAGCCTCCATCGCCTACGCTGCCGACGGGCGCGGCGAAGGCGTGGCCTATGCCCGGCTACGCTCCGATTCCGGAAGCCGGCTGATGCGCATCCCCTTTCGCGCCCAACGCTTTGCCGGGTTGGCATCCAGAGAGATCTCGTATGCCGCATTGAGTGCCGTGGCGGCAGCGCTCCTGGAGCGAGGCTTCAGCCGTACGCGTTTCGCCCTTGCCGACGAGGCGCTGGTGCGCGATATCAACGAACGGCGCGACGTCCCTCCCCCGCTGGTACTCCCATACGTTCGATTGGGCTGTTCGCTCAATCGGTTCGAAGAGTACGCGGTGATGTTAGCCGGAGAGGACGATGACTTAGCGCATCGAGCAAGGTCCGAGGTCGCGCTTCACGTCGCTGCTTAGCGCCGGCTTGGCCTCAATGCCTTGAATCCCCGGCTACCCCATGTTATAGTGGGCTCGTCACTCCCCACGTTCACGTTACCGACGCGCGCAGCAGCCTCGCTTGCGAAGCGTTTGCCGTTAGACGTGCGCGACTCTTCAAGAGAGATACTCCTCTGCAACTCGAACATCGTCCCAACGAAAACGGCCGCCCTCCTCAGGGAGGCCCGGGTGGTCGTCGTCGCCGCTCGCGACGCCGGCACGGTAGCCAGCCTTTCGGCAACAATCCACCGCATCAGGAGTTTCGTGAGCCCGACGCCGGGCCGCCGATGATCACCGCCGCTCAACTCGGCGAGAAAACGAAAGTCGAGCTGAACGAACTCTCCAAGCAATTCGATATCCCAACCCCGGTAAAACTCAAAAAAGACGAGTTGATCGCGGCAATTCTTGAGACCCAGAGCTCGCGCTCGGGCCTTGAAATGGCCAGCGGCATCCTCGATATCTTGCCCGAGGGTTACGGCTTCCTCCGACGCGGCGGCTACATCATCGGCCCGGACGATATCTACGTGAGCCAAACGCAAATCCGCCGTTTTGAACTGCGGCGAGGCGACCACGTCGAAGGCCAAGTGCGGCGGCCGAAGGAGAGCGAAAAGTACTACGGTCTCATTCGCGTCGATAAGATCAACGAACTCGATCCCGAGGCGATCAAGGGCCGCAGCCTCTTCGAAAAAGGCACGCCGATCTATCCCAACGAGCGCTTTAGGCTCGAAGTGCGATCGACGCAGCTCTCGACCCGCGTCATCGATCTCTTCTGCCCGATCGGCTTGGGACAGCGCGCGCTGATCGTCTCGCCGCCGAAAGCCGGCAAGACCACGCTCCTCAAAAACATCGCCAACGCGATCTCGATCAATCATCCGCAAGCGCACATCATCGCCTTGCTCGTGGACGAACGCCCCGAAGAAGTCACCGACATGCAGCGCACGATCGACGGCGAGGTCGTCGCCTCGACGTTCGACGAGCATCCCGAGAACCACACCGCGGTGGCCGAACTGACGATGGACCGCGCCAAGCGGCTCGTGGAGCTCGGCAAAGACGTGGTGATTTTGCTCGACTCGATCACGCGTTTGGCCCGCGCGTACAACCAAGTGGTGCCGAACTCCGGCCGTACGCTATCGGGCGGCTTGGACACCGCATCGCTGCATAAACCGAAACGGTTCTTCGGAGCCGCGCGAAAGATCGAAGAAGGCGGGTCGCTCACGATCATTGCGACCGCACTCATCGAGACCGGTTCGAAGATGGACGACATCATCTTCGAAGAGTTCAAAGGTACCGGTAACATGGAACTCAACCTCACGCGCAAACTCGCCGAGTCGCGCGTGTTCCCGGCCGTCGATATCAAGCGCTCGGGCACGCGACACGAAGAATTGCTCCTCTCGACCGACGAGATGCGCAAGATCTGGATGCTGCGCCGCGCGACGGCGGTACTCAACACCGGCGATATCACCGAGATCATCCTCGACAAGATGGCGCAGACGCGCACGAACGAAGAGTTCTTGCAGTCCGTTACCAAAGAGGCGCTCTCGATGTCGCGCGGCTACGAAGACGGCGGCAATAGCCGCTAGCCTTCGTCCGGCGACGAACTCGCAGCGAATCGAAGGCCGCGCACCACGCGCGGCCTTCGTCTTCGCAGGCCTCAAGGCACGCATAGGGTAGAACACGATGACCATGGACAAACCCGCCGACGGTATTCGGCTCAATAAATATTTGGCGCAAGCGGGCGTGGCTTCGCGGCGTTATGCCGATGTGTTGATCGCTCGCGGCAAAGTGCGCGTCAACGGCAAGACGGTCCGGGAGATGGGGACGATCGTCTCGCTCTCCGATCGGGTCGACGTGAGCGGCACGCCGGTGAGCGTGCGGGACGAACCGACCTACCTCGTATTGCACAAGCCGATCGGCGTGATGACGACGATGCGCGACCCGCAAGGGCGGCGCACCATCGTCGACCTTCTGCCCAAGAATATCCCGCGCGTCGTCCCGGTCGGCCGCCTCGATTTCGATACCGCAGGCGTGCTGCTGATGACCAACGACGGAGACCTCGCCAATCGCCTCCTCCACCCGAAGTACGGCGTGGACAAGACCTATCGCGCCGGAATCTCGGGGCGTCTCTCCCCCGAGGACATCAAACGTCTGGGCGAGGGCATCGACGCCGATTCGTTCCAGGCGGCCGGTGCCAAGGTGCGGGTCGTTTCGGTCCGGGCGGGCTACAGCGTGGTGGACATTACCGTACACGAGGGCCGCAATCGCCAGGTTCGCAAAATGTTCGAGGCCCTCGGCCACCCGGTGCAAACCCTCGTGCGCTTGCGCTTCGGGCCGATCTCGCTCGGCGACTTGGGGCTGGGGCTCGTCCGCGGGCTGACCGAGCGAGAACTGACGGCCCTGCAGCGCATCGCCGAGCAGCCCGAAGAACGTCGCACCCCGTAACCGGCACTCGTGATAGAATCGCGCAGTCGTGGATCGATCGATCGATAGGAACCCCGAGCTGAAGCTCGCCGGCCGGGAAGCCCGTACCGAGCGCACCGTCGTGCGCTTGCGGAACGGGGCCGAATTTGGCGCGGAGACGCTCGCCGTGTGTGCGGGTCCGTGCTCGGTTGAGTCGGCCGGACAGATCGATCTCACCGCCTCGGGCGTGGCGCGGGCGGGCGCGAACGTTTTGCGAGGCGGCGCCTTCAAACCGCGTACGTCACCCTATGCGTTCCAAGGGCTCGGCCCCGCGGCGCTGGAGCTGCTGCGGGCTGCCGCCGACCGGGACGGGTTGGCGGTGGTTACGGAAGTTCTGGATCCGCGCGACGTGCCGATCGTGGCACGGTATGCGGACATGTTGCAGATCGGCGCCCGAAACATGCAGAATTTTGCGCTGCTGCGCGAGGCCGGCGAATCCGGGGTGCCGATCCTGCTCAAACGCGGGCCCAGCGCGACGATTGCCGAATGGCTGATGGCGGCCGAATACATTCTGCTCGCCGGGAACGACCAGGTCGTGCTCTGCGAACGCGGGGTCCGCTCGTTCGATCCGGCCACTCGCAACCTCCTCGATCTTTCGGCGATCCCCTTGCTGGCCGGGTTGACCCATCTGCCCGTGATCGTGGATCCGTCACACGGCACCGGCCTCGCGCGCTTGGTACAACCGATGGCCTCCGCGGGCGTGGCGGCGGGCGCTGACGGGCTCTTGGTGGAAGTTCATCCCGACCCGGCCGCGGCCGTCTCGGATGGGCCGCAATCGCTTTCGATCGAAGCCTTTGGCTCGTTGATGGAGCGCCTCGGGACCGTGGCGGCGGCAGTAGGCCGGCGCTTGCCGGCGGCTCGGATTATTGCTCGATCGGCGCCGGCGCCGCAATAACCGGGGTTCCTTTTTCGTTGATCCGATAACATCACTCTCCCAGAGGTACTTGATGAGACCCACTTCCCGTATCGTCGCTGCCGTTGCCTTCGGGGCAGGATGCGCGCTCGTCGCACTTCCGGCGCTCGCCGAGGTCTGCCAGCATGACTTCTCGCTCGCGAAAGTCATCAAACAGGGGACGACATCCAAAGACATCGCCGGCTCGGGCACGGTGCAATTGCAGGTGCAAGTCAATGCCGATGGCTCGCACAAGGTCACCAAGGTAATTCGCTCCTCGAACAGGGGCGACAACGAAGCCGCGATCGACATCGCCAACACGTCAACGTACCGCCCGGCCCACTGCGGCTCCGCGCCGACGGTCTCGTTCTACGATTTTACGTTGAAGTTTAACGGGAAGTCGGTGCAGGCTGCCGATGCTCTGGGTAACGCCGGCGTCGAGAACCTGATCCGCAGCGGAAAGTATTCGCAGGCCGAAGCAGCCGCCCGCGCGGCACTCGCGGCCAACCCGAACGACAACGGAGCGCTGGTCTTGCTGGGCGTTGCCAGCTACTACGGCAACGATCTCCCGGCAGCCGCCGGGGCCTTTGCGAAGGCCAACCCGATTCCCAAGCCGTGGCCTGCGGTTGCGGCGCAATCGTTGGCTAACCAGGCGGTCAAACTCTCGGAGAGCGATCCCACCACGGCGCTCGCGTACGCGCAGAAAGCCGTCGCGCTCGACCCGGGTACGAACTCGCAGTTCGCGCTCGGCGTCGCTCAGGTCGGGGAGAAGCAATTTGCCCAAGGCATCGCGACGCTCAAAAGCGTACACGCGCGCCTGTTCGCCGATCCGAAGACCAGCAAAAATGTAAAATTCGGCGTCGATAGTCATCTTTTAGCGGCGTATCTCGCGAATAACGATACCACCGGCGCGGCCGCCGTGGCAGCGGAGATGCAGGCGCTGAATCCATCGAGCACGATGGCGGCCGAACTGATGGGCAGCCATTACCTCACCCTGGGCAATCAGGATCAACAAGCCAAGAACTACGATGAGGCGATCAAGAACTACGATCTGGCTGCCGCATCGAAAGTACCGCAACTCGTCGCGAACGCATATTCGTCCGCGGTGTTCGCGATCATGAACGAGCAGAAACCCGATTATAACAAGGCGCTGATCTACGGGCAGAAAGCTCTCGCAGCAGCGCCCAACGATGTCATGACCAACTACGCCGTCGGCGTGGCACAGGCCGCGGTTTGGGCCACGGGGCATCAAGAATCGGATAAGAAGCAAGCGCTGGTATATCTCACCAAAGCAGACGGCCTAGCGAAAGCCGCCGGTAACACCCAGCTGTCAGCGCAAATCGAAACGTTCGTCGCTCATAATATCGAAGCCCCGCATACGGGCTCGACGCCGCCGCCGTAGGGCGCCGGAGTAACCAGGATAATGCTCCCGGGTGGGCCAATGGTCCGCCCTCGGAGCGGCAGGTCACTGCCGAACTTTTTTCTTGTCTAGATGCACTCTCTAAACACCCGTAAATGGGAGGGGTCGGAAAACTCGTGTTTGACGGATTCTTGAGCGTCATGAAGCAGGGCGGTCCCGATATGTGGATCCTGCTCATTCTCTCGATCACTGTAGTCGCCATCGTCATCGAACGCCTCGTGTTCTTCTCGGCGCAACATGGCGATACCAAAGGCTTGCTGCGCCAGATCGGTTCGAAAATTTCGACCGACGATCTCGCGGGCGCCATCAAAATTTGCCAATCCAACAAGGGCATGCTTCCTCGCATCCTCGAGTTCGGGTTGCTTCGTGGTGAAAAGAACCGCGCCGATATCACCGACGCGCTTTCGATCGCCCTCATGGAGCACCTCAACGCACTCGAGCGCAATCTCGGCGTCATCGGTACGATCGCCGTTATCGCCCCGTTCGTGGGCTTGGCCGGTACCGTTCTCGGTATCATCCGCGCGTTCCAAGAAATCGCGCTCAAAGGCAACTCGTCGCCGGCCGTCGTTGCCGCCGGCGTTTCGGAAGCATTGATCACCACCTTCGGCGGTCTCGCCGTCGCGATCGTGGCCGTGATCTTCTTCAACTACTTCAAGTCGCGCATCAAAGGGTACAACCAAGAGATGATCGTCGCGGCAAACCAATTGGCCGAAATGTTGCACTTCCACAATACCGGCGCGCCGATTCCGACCGAGCTCTATCAGCCTAAGTCGGCGAAGTAAGAGCGGAAGAGGCATACCGTGTCAATGCTCTCGGCGCAACAAGACGCAGAGGTAATGGCGGAGATCAACATCACGCCGTTCACCGACGTGCTCTTGGTCCTGCTCATCATCTTCATGATTTTGGCCGCTATCCAGACGCCGCCGGGCTTCGAAAAAGAGCTTCCTAACCATAGCAATCAAAACGCGACAAAAAACATCAACCATAACGACATCGAAGTGGACGTGAACAACAAGGGCGTCATCTACGTCGACGGCACGAAGACGGATACCGTCGGTATCTATCGCGTGATGTATGACGCATCGAAGAAGAAGCCCAATCACCACGTCTCGATCATCGCGGATGCCAAGGCGCCTTACGGCGTCATCATCCGAATCCTCGATGCCGCTAAGGAAGCTAATCTCAACGACGTCGGCTTCGTCACGTCCTAGGTGGAGGTTTAAACAGACTCGTGGCCGTTTCGACAGGTGGAGGCGAAGATGAAGTGATGTCAACGATTAACATCACGCCGTTTACGGATGTGTTGTTGGTCCTTCTCATCATCTTCATCATTCTCGCCGCAGTTACGAAAGAGCCGAAGCTCCCCGACGCCCATAACCGGGATAAGGTGCAGCCTTCGCAGATCGTCGTAATTATTAACGATAAGAACGACATTCAGATCGGTTCGACGATCGTTTCGGTAAGTGGAGCGAAGCAAGCCTTTGCCGATCTCCAGAACAATACCGATCACAAATTTAAAAGCGTCATCATCAAGGCCGATCCCAAGGCGAGCTACGGGGTGATCTTACAAGTCATGGATGCTGCGAAGTCGGTCGATCTTACCGAATTCGGGTTGGCGAACCATATCGAGGGGACCCCGCAAGGGGCGAGTCAATAACTTCATGGCTAAAAAAGACGACTCACCGTTCATCACCACGGGCGAACGCGTTCGCCATTTTCTTGGCTGGGCGTTCGTACTCTCGCTCGTCCTCCACACCTTGGCGATTCCGCTTTTTCCGGATCTCACCAAGCATCACGAGGATCAGCAAGTAGAGAAAGTCTCGGTAACCAAGAAGATTCGGGTTCGCGTCCCGACCCCGCCCCCTCCGACGCCCACGCCCCCTCCGACGCCGACGCCGCCTCCTCAGGCGACGCCGCCGCCGAAGAAGCAAACGGCGCCGCAGCCCAAGCTCAAGCTCAACGTCCCCAAGACTTCGAACAGTAGCTCGACGTCTTCGACCACGAGCACCTATACCGCTCCGAAGTCCGGCTCGGAAGCCGGCGTTCCGGCGGGACAGGGTACGGCTAGCCCGTCCCCGGCCACGCCCGCGCCGACGCTCGCACCAGCGTGTTCGAATCCGACGCATGACGCGACGGTAACCAATCCGCAGGTTCCGGATTATCCGAGTTCGGCACGCGATCTCAACCTCGGGCCGGTAACGGTTCAGGTCGAAGTCACCGTCAGCGCATCGGGTTCGCTGGTGGATGCCAAGATCTATAAGTCCTCAGGAAACTTTGCCATCGACCGCAACGCCTTGCTGGCCGCACGCCAGTCATCGTATGCGCCCGCAGCTAAAAACTGCACGCCGGTCCAGGGGCATTACCTCTTCCGAATGGACTTCACGGCAGACTAACCACCTGTTCGTCGACCGAAACAAAGGGACGCTCCCAATGAGGGAGCGTCCCTTTGTTTTGCCGTACGCCCCGATCATCTATGGAGAGTCGTCGCACGCGTCGCATCTTGCTCGCAGCGTTCGTCGTTTCGCTGCTGGTGCACGCGGTGGTCGCGCTCGTGGTACGGCGGCCGTTGCAGCCGCCGCCCGAGGAACCGCAGGCGGTGACGCTGCAGCGTCGCGCGCGAATCGTCACGGTGCAGCGCAGCCTGCCGAGCCCGCCGCCGACGCCAAAGCCCGCCGTCGCCCCGCCGAAACCCGCAACAACGGCGCTCCCCGCCAAGCCGGCTCCACCCTCGGCGCGCGGCGTGCGCCGGGCCCTCGCCGTTGCGACCGCGGCTCCCCGGGCTCCCAGCCCGGCGCCCCACCCTACCCCGCAGGCGATCGCCTGCGCGACCGCCGCCGTTCCCGCAATGCTGGTCGGCTCGCCGCCCCCGGCGGAGATTCCGCCGGCCGTGCGCGCGCAGGCGACCAGCGGGACGGCGCGCGTGCGCGTCTCGCTCGACCGGCGCGGCGCCGTAACCGGCACGAGCGTTACGCAAAGCACCGGCAGCGTCTCGCTGGATTTGATTGCCGAATCGATGGCGAACGGGGCGCACTACGCGCCCGCCTACGCGAACTGCAAAGCGATCGCGAGCACGTACGTGTTCGGCGTGAAATTCGCGGCGTGGTGATGCCCACGGCGACCCATGCGCGGCGGCGGTCGAGCGGCTAGAGCATACCCATATCGCGCAGGAGGTGCAGCGTATCGATGTACCGCTGGAGATGCGCCTTGGTCTCTTCGTCGATTTCGAGGAAGGCGACGCCGGTGCGGTAGCGCTGCAGCATCGGATCGTAGCGCGACCAGCGGACGATCCCGCGAATGCGCAAGACCGGCTGGCTATCGCCGCGCAATTCGAGCTGGACGGAGATTTCGTGGTCTTTCTCGAGCTCGGCATTACTGAGCATGGCGAGGCCGCCCAGCGCGATATCGTACGTCTCGGTAAACTCCGGCGCAAAATCGTCGCCGATGCTATATGAGACGAGCAACGCGTCGCCGACACGATCGAATTTACGTTCGGACTGTAGGCCGCTCTCGTCGTCCGGTTGGGTGGTGTACTCCACGCTTTTGCGCTTCCCCCGGCGCGCAATCAATCCTCCCCGCAGGGAGGCAGCTTCCTATGCCGGGGCGTAACCCAGGCCTTCGTGACAGACATCCAGGCGATCGTCCTCGCGCTCCTACAGGGTGTGAGCGAACTCTTTCCGATATCGAGCCTCGGGCACACCATCCTGGTGCCGGCTTTGCTGCATTGGCGGAATATCGACCGCTCGGGCCCGACGTTCTTGGCGTTCGTCGTCGTGCTGCACCTGGGCACGGCTCTGGCGCTCTTGACGTTTTACCGTAAGGAATGGTGGGCGATCGTTCGAGCGCTCGTTGCAAGCGTCGTGCGTGGTAAATTGAGCGACGAGCGCGACGAGCGCATCGGGTGGCTGCTCGTGGTGGGCACGATTCCGGTCGGCATCCTGGGCGTGCTCCTGCAGCATCCGGTCCGCGCGCTCTTCGGCTCGCCCGCCCCGGCAGCAATTTTTCTCGCGATCAACGGCTTGGTGATGTTCGCCGGAGAGGCGCTGCGTCGCAGGCAGCATGCGACGGTCGGACGCACCGATCATCCGATCGAACGCCTGACGTTTGCCCAGAGCGTCGGCGTGGGCTTCGCGCAATCGTTCGCGTTGCTGCCGGGCATCTCGCGCTCGGGCGCGTCGATGGTTGCGAGCTTGCTCTGCGATCTCGATCACGAAGATGCCGCGCGCTACTCCTTTTTGCTCGCCACTCCGGTAATCTTGGCGGCCTCGCTGCTGGAGATCCCTAAACTCTTCGCGCCTGACGCGCACGTCGTGGCGATGCAAGCGATCGTCGGATGCGTCGTGTCGGGCGTTGCCGCGTATCTATCGGTGGCCTTCCTCACTCGGTACTTCAAATCGAACGACCTCCGGCCGTTCGGTTGGTATTGCCTCATCGTCGGCGTGACGTGCTTCGTGCTCGCGCGCATGGGAGTTTTAACGTGAAAGTTCTGGCATTTGTGTTGGCCGCGTTCTTTTTCATCATCGGGTTGCTTTACGGTTTGGGCTCGATCAACTTCTTGACCAAGTCCGGGACCACGCACGCGCACCACGTCTCGCACTTGGTGGTGGCGTGGATATTGAGCCTGCTCTGCCTGGTCTGGGCCCGATTCCAGGACGCTCCCGCGCGCCACTAACCACCGGGGCGGCGGCCTATTTCGTCGCGATCAGGTAGATCTCGTACGGATGCGGCGCGACGATCTCGACGTGCGGCCGCGCGTTTCGCACCAGCGATTCGAAATCGCCCAGCCGGTTCTGGGTGGTTTGCACGATGATGGTGCGGTAGTCGTCCGCTTGCGAGAGAATATTCGAAAGCGCGCGAGAATACGCCGGAATCTCCGATGCACGCGCGCCCAAAAGCGAATCGCGGTATGCGTGCTCGATGGTAAAGTACGGGTTGCCCTGCCACCACGCTTCCCACATCCAGATGCGCGCGTCCGCGCTACGGAACGAATTGCGCGCGGGCGGTGCGAGAAAGAGTGCGTCCGCGCGCTGTGCGGCCAGCGTTGCGAGAACGTCGCCGCGGCGCACCGTGTTGCGGCGCAGGTTGGTGCCGACCACGCACTCGGTCTCCCGGATGTACGACCACGCGAGTTCGCTCGGCTGAATGTCCTGCATGTCGTCGGGGTTCTGCGTCTTTTGCAGCCAGTAACAGAACGCGCGCCACAACCCCAGAATGGCCAGCCCGGTCTGGCCGTCGCTGCGGAGGTTCCGGACGTTATCGTGCCAGACCCCGAGATAGACGCACTGCTCTTCGGTGAAGAAGACGCCTTCCCACGCTTTGAACATATCCACCGAGTAGATCCGCCCCGGCAGCATCTCGACGATTTCGGCGACCTCGCTATCGCGCAGGATCGTCTGGTCGTTAACCACGATCCCCTCACCCACGCGAACGAACCACTCGAGAAGATCGCCGCCGTGCACCGAGATCCCGTGGCGCTTGAGGTAGTTGAGATGCGTGGGCAGGCCCATAAACGGATCGACCAAGCTGTGGCAGTCGTATCGCTGCAGCAATTCGAGCAATCGCGACGGGGAGACGCGCCGGGTGCGCTCGGGGAGTTCGATCATGCGTGCGCCTTCGCAGCGGTCGCGAGTGCGCGAACGACCGCCGGGTCGAATTGCGTGCCGGCCGCGGTATCGACGCGTTGCATCGGAGCTCCGCGCCCCGAACGTAGCGACGGGCGCCCTTCGCGCAGCGTGTCGAAGGCGATCGCCGCTGCCAGGATGCGGGAGCCGGCCGGGATCGCATCGTGCTTCATGCCGGCGGGCTTTCCCGTCCCGTCGTACCAAGCCGCGCGGGCCCGAAGGATCTCCGCGGCGTGCCCGAGCGTGGCGTTTTCGGCCAGGAGGCCGGCGGCAGCTCCGGCGTTCTTGGCGCGTTCGTCGATGCCCATGCGGGCGAGCGGGTCGAACTGGGCGTCCTCGACCTCGGCGCAGAACAGCTCGCCCGCACCGTAGAGGCGCACGGCCAGGCCGAGGGCGGCGCGCTGTGCGGCGTCGATGCCGGCGATTGTGGCGGTTGCATCGGCGAGCGCGTGGATGCGTCGCCAGCGCCCCGGCACGCCGTTGTGCGCGTCGACGCGATCGGCGATCGTATCCAACAGCGTCAGATCGTCGCCCGGTGCGGCCGTTAGCGCATCGATCGGAAGCGCCGGTGCGGGAGCGTTCCCTCCGTTCAGATGAAACCACGCGGTGAACGCCCGGGCCGCATCGGGGCCGAACGAACGCCCGCTCCGGAGATAGACCGTCGCGAGCGCATCGTCGGGATCTTCGGCTCGCAGATAGACGTCGGCCAACAGCAGGCATTGCGCCGAGCGGGGGATGCCGTTCCAGCGCAGCTGATCGGGGAATCCGGTGCCGTCCCAGCATTCGGCTTGCCAGCGAACTACGTCCGCCGTCGCTGCCGGAAGCATGCCCATCGTGGCGCAGATACGCGCTCCCTGGGCCGGAACGTCCCAGGCTTCGATGCGCGCCAGTCGCTCGGAGAGCGGGTTTGCGTTCTTCGTATAGGCCGCGTTTCCGATCGCGCCGATCGCGTGCAGCAGCCCGGCGAACGCGATGGCCGGATGCTCTTGTTCGTCGGGGCTCACGCTCTGCGCCAGAGCTGCGCCGACGGCGGCTTTGCGAAGTGCGAAGCCGCTTGGATTGCCGCATGCGGCGTCGCCCACCGCGCCATACCACGCGAGGACGTCGGCTAATCGGGCAGCCGTCGCCCGAGGATCGCCGCCGGTGTCCTGGAATAGCGTCATTCACTACCGCGCTTTACATATTGTCGTGCAGAAACCCTCACATATTTTAACCGACGGCAGCATTTCCATGGTCGATGTCTCGGGCAAAGCGGTCTCGACGCGCACTGCGCGCGCCGAGGCTCGCGTACGGATGAGCCCCCAGGCCGCGACGGTGCTGCGCGAATCGACGCTTCCCAAGGGTGACGCCTTCGTCACCGCGCAGTTGGCCGGCATCATGGCTGCCAAACAAACTGCGGCCTTAATTCCGCTTGCCCATCCGCTGCCGCTGGCTCGCGTCGACGTGCGGATCGACTGGTTCGACGAGACCACCCTGCGGATCGTGGCCGAGGCGATCACCAGCGCGCAGACCGGAGTCGAGATGGAGGCAATGGTTGCCGCGAGCGTGGCCGCGCTGACCATCTACGATATGAGCAAGGCGATGGACAAGGGCATCTGCATCGAATCCGTCCGGCTCCTCGAAAAAACCGGCGGGAAGAGCGGGCATTGGCAGGCCCCGGCGTGAGCTTTACCGTGGCATTGATCGTGCTCTCCGACCGCGCCGCCGATGGGCGGCGCGCGGATGCGTGCATTCCGGTCATGCGCGAGCGGCTCGCCGCGGGCTACGACGTCGTTCGCGAGGTCGTGCTTCCGGACGATCCCGGAGCGCTTCAGGCCGAATTGATCGATATCGCCGACCGGGGAAGCGCGGCGCTGGTACTCACCAGCGGAGGGACGGGCCTCGGGCCGCGCGATCGAACGCCTCAGGCCACGGCCGCAATTCTGGATTACGAAGTGCCGGGCATCGCCGAGGCGATCCGCTCGGCCTCGATGCAGATCGTGCGCAGCGCGATGCTCTCGCGAGCGATCGCCGGGGTGCGCCACCGGACCCTGATCGTGAATTTGCCGGGCAGCCCCAAAGCGGTCGCCGAGTCGCTCGACGTGATCCTGCCGGTTCTTCCGCACGCGCTCGAGTTGCTTCGCGGCGACGTGATCGACGGATGAGCATGTCGTTCCGCCAGGCGGAGCACTATCTGCTGGGCACCATCAACGAAACGATCTCGCGACGGCTACCCTACCGGTTGGAGCGCATGCATGCGTTCATGCGCGAACTCGGCAACCCTCAGCGCGCGTTTCTCAGCGTGCACGTCGCCGGCACCAGCGGAAAGGGCTCGACGTCGACGATGATCGCGGCCGCGCTCCAAGCCGCCGGCATGCGCGTGGGCCTGCATACCAAGCCGCACCTCCGCTCCATGACCGAACGCGCACGCATCGACGGCATTGCCATTCCGGAGGAGCGTTTCGCAGCATTGCTCGACGAAATGATGCCCGCGATCGAGCGGACGACGCAGGCGCACGGCCGCCCGACCTATTACGAGACGCTTCTCGCATTGACGTTCTGTTATTTTGCGCGCGAGCGGGTCGACATCGCGGCGATCGAGGTGGGCCTGGGCGGCTCGCTCGACGGAACCAACGTCATCGTGCCGCAGGTGGGCGTCATCACCTCGATCGGTTTCGACCACATGGACGTACTGGGCGACACGATCGAAGAGATCGCGCGCGAAAAGGCCGGGATCGCGAAGCCGGATGTCCCGCTCGTTGTCGCGGTCGAAGACCCGAAGGCGCTGGCCGTGATCGAGGCGCACGCGCGCGAGGTCGGCGCACCGGTCGTACGCGTGGCGCAAGCGGCGACCGTCGAAGGTTACGAGGTCTCGCGCGCGGGGCAGCGTTTGCGCGTCGCGACGGAGCACCGCAGCTACGATATCGCCCTGCCGGTCCTGGGGGAGTTTCAACGCGCGAATGCCACCACGGCGATCGTCGCTCTCGAAGCGCTCGACGCGAACCTGCGCCCGGGCGTCGATGCGATTGAAGCCGGATTCGCTCGCCTTGCGATTCCCGGTCGCATGGAAGTTTTTAACGGCCACCCGGACGTCGTATTCGATATTGCGCATAACGCCGAGAAAGCCGAACACCTGGCGATCTCGTTGCGCGAACAATTCCCGGGCCGCCGTTTTCGCTTCGTCGTCGCCATCGGCCAAAGCAAGGATGCCGAGCAGATCCTGCGCGCCTTGGCTGCGGCCGGAGCCTCGTTCATTTTTACGACCTTCGCCGCCGCCGGCCGGCAGGCGATGCGGCCGGCCCACCTGGCGGCGGTTGCGGAATCGATCGGGGCTTGGGGACGCGCGATCGACGACCCGGTCGAAGCCTTGACGGTCGCGCGACGCTCCGCAACCGGCGACGACGTCGTCGTCGTAACGGGGTCGACCTTCATCGTCGCGCTGCTACGGGCGTGGTGGTTCGAGCACGTTCTCAACGTGGAAACCGCGCGTGTCTGATCGCGGGCAACTCCGCGTTCGCGACACGACGTTCGACTGGGGTAGCCGAACCTACCTCATGGCGATCGTCAACGTCACGCCCGATTCGTTTTCGGGCGACGGGGTCGAGGACGCGCAACTCGCAGTCGCGAGCGCTGTCGCCCAATGGGAGCGCGGCGCGGATATCATCGACGTCGGCGGTGAATCCACGCGCCCCGGCCACGCTCTGCTGGACGTGGAAGAAGAACTCGCTCGCGTCGTTCCGGTGATCCGAGGCGTGCGTTCGGCGCTGCCGGGCGTCCCGATTTCGATCGACACCTACAAGCCGGCGGTGGCGAAGGCCGCGTTCGCCGCGGGTGCCGACATCATCAACTGCGTCTGGGGCGCGCCGGACGACATGCTGGCGGTTGCGGTGGAGTGCGCTATGCCGTTCGTCGCCATGCACAATCAGCACGGTACGCATTACGACGCAGACGTGATGGACGACGTGCTGACGACGCTGCGCGATGCCGTGCAACGCGCCCGGTCGTGCGGCGTGCGGATGATCCTCGATCCGGGCATCGGCTTCGGCAAGACGGCCGATCAAAACATCGCGGTCCTCGCTTCGTTGCGGCGGCTCACGCAGCTGGGCGTCCCGACGCTTCTGGGGACCTCGCGCAAATCGACGCTCGGCAGACTCACCGGGCGCGAGCCCGCCGAGCGCGTCTTCGGTACCGCCGCCACCCCCGCGCTCGCGATTGCCGCCGGCATCGATATCGTGCGGGTGCACGACGTTGCGGAAACGCGCGACGTCATCGCGGTGAGCGATGCGATCGAGCGCGGCTGGAGGCCGCCCGCGTGGACCGCATAGCGCTGCGCGGCATGCGCGTGCACGGACGTCACGGAGCGAACCCGGGAGAGCGCGATCGCGAACAGCCCTTCGATATCGACGTGCTGCTCGAACTCGATTTGCGCGCGGCCCAGGCCTCCGACCTTCTCGGGGATACCGTCGATTACGCCGGCTTGCACGGCCGGCTCGCCGGCATCGTCCGCACGCGCTCGTACGCGCTGTTGGAGCGGCTCGCCGGCGAATTGCTGCACGCGGTCTTTGCCGATGCGCGCGTGCGGCGCGCGCAGATCACGATTGCGAAACCGGCGCTGCTCGACGGCGCGACGCCCTCGGTCACGCTCGAGCGCGACAATCCGCGTTGGCGCTAGCGTACGTCGGAATCGGGTCCAATCTCGGCGACCCGGCGGCGCGCGTCCGCGATGCGATCGCGGCACTGGCGAGCATCGGCTCGGTGCGCGCGCGGTCCTCGCTCTATCGCAGCGTGCCGTGGGGGAGGACCGATCAGCCGGCCTTCATCAACGCGGTCGTCCGGCTTGAGACCGGCCTTGCGCCCGCGGCGTTACTGGACGAACTCAAGGCGATCGAGGCGCGGCTCGGGCGCACGCCGGGCGAGCGGTGGGGCCCGCGGGTTATCGATCTGGATATTCTCACGTACGACGACGAACGCGTAGAATCGGCCGCGTTGCGCGTTCCGCACCCGCACCTGTACGAGCGGGCGTTCGTGCTCGTTCCGCTGGCTGAGATCGACGATGCTTACCGGCCGGCGCGTGACGCGCTGCAGGCTTCCTCGCTCGAAGGTGTTACGCGATACGCCGGCCCGGCGGAATGAGGAGGCCGGCGGCGGTCGCTTGCCCGCTGCCTCAAGCCGCGGGGCGGGGCAGGCGGGGTCCGTAGCGAAACGAAGGCGGTCATGTCCGACGAGCAGTACCCATCCGGCCTCGCTGAGCGCGTGCGCGTCTTAGCGCAGGCCTTTGTTGAGAGCGACCTCCTCCGCGTTCGGGTCGAGCGCAAGCACGAGGCGATCGAACTCGCGCGCAATCACGTCCCGGCCGAACGGCTCCCGGAGCTTGCGCCGGAGCTCGAAGCCGCATCGGCTGCCGCGCCGCTCAAACTCGATATCGTGCGGGCGGACCTCGTTGGGATCTTTCATTTGGGCCGGCCGCAACCGTTCGAGGGCGAACGTCTCGAAGGCGACCGCGAACTTGCGTATATCGAAGCCCTTGGCATCCGCAACCCGGTGCGCAGCCGTGGTGCCGGTCGCGTTGCCGCCATCCGTGCGGCCGACGGCGACCCGGTGGAGTACGGCCAGCCGCTCTTCGAACTCGACCGAGGATAAACCGATTTTCAAAAAAGTATTGATCGCCAATCGCGGCGAGATCGCTCTCCGTATCAATCGCGCCTGCCAGGAACTCGGGGTGCGTACGGTTGCGGTATTCTCCGAAGCCGATCGGGGATCGCTGCACGTGCGGCAAGCCGACGAGGCATTCTGCGTCGGCCCGGGCCCCGTGGCCCGGTCGTATCTCAATATTCCCAACGTCATTTCGACGGCGCTGATCACCGGCTGCGACGCCGTTCATCCCGGCTACGGTTTCCTGGCCGAGAACGCTCGTTTCGCCGAGATCTGCGCCGATCACGGGCTCACGTTCATCGGTCCCAAGCCGAGCGTTATCGCCGCGATGGGCGATAAAGCGACGGCCAAACGCGTGATGCACGACGCCGGCGTGGCGACTACGCCCGGCACCGATATCCTCGCTTCGATCGACGAAGCGCGCAAGGCGGCCAAGAAGATCGGCTACCCGGTGCTCCTCAAAGCCACGGCCGGCGGCGGCGGCAAGGGGATGCGCACGGTCGAAAACGAGCACGACCTCGATCGGGCATTTTCGAGCGCGACGGCCGAGGCCGAAGCGAGTTTCAAAGACGGCCGGCTCTATATGGAAAAGCTCATCATCGATCCGCGCCACATCGAGGTTCAAGTGCTGGCCGATTCGTTCGGCAACGTGGTGCATCTGGGCGAACGCGATTGTTCGGTGCAGAAGCCGTCGCACCAAAAACTCATCGAAGAGGCTCCGGCACCCAACCTTTCGCAGAAGGCGCGCAACGCGCTTCACGATATGGCGGTGCGCGCCTGCAAGCACGTCGGGTATAGCAATGCCGGCACGCTCGAATTCCTGGTGAGCGGCGATCAAGTCTTTTTCATGGAGATGAACACGCGCATTCAAGTCGAGCATCCGGTTACGGAAATGGTCTACAGCATCGACTTGGTCAAAGAGCAGATTCGTATCGCGTCGGGCGAGACGCTGGGATACACGCAGCGCGACCTGGCGGCCCGCGGACACGCAATCGAGTGCCGTATCAACGCCGAGGATTCGTCTAATAACTTCGCGCCGCAGGCCGGGACCCTCGCGGACGTCGTATTCCCCGGCGGCCCGGGGATCCGCGTGGATACGCACGTCTATGCAGGGGCGACCATTCCGCCCTACTACGATTCGATGCTCGCGAAAATCGTCGCGTTCGGCGAGACGCGCGACGCCGCGATCGCGCGTATGGAGCGGGCGTTGCGCGAAACGGTGGTCGACGGCGTGAACACCACCATCGGGCAGTGCCTGGAAATTTTGGCGCACCCGCGTTTTCGCGAGGGCCGTTACGATATCGGCTTCCTGCCCTCCCTGCTCAAGGCGCGGGTGTAGCCGTGGCGTCCCGGCGCATGGGGCGCGAACAAGCCCTGCAAGCACTCTACTCGATCGTCGTCGGGCATCGCGATGCCGCGGATGCCTTGAGCGAAGTTATCGGCGAAACGGCTCCGGCCGAGCATCGCGCATTCGTGCGGGATCTCGTCCTCGGCTCGCTCGACTATACGGGCGAAGCCGATAGCGCGTTCGCGCCGCTCATGGAGGGGTGGTCGCTCGAACGTTTGCCGACGATCGATCGTTTGCTGCTCGAGATGGGAACGTTCGAATTGCGCTGCCGCCCGCAGACCCCCGCTCCGGTCGTGATCAACGAAGCCGTCGAGCTGGCCAAGAAATTTTCCACCGAGGATTCCGGGCGCTTCGTCAACGGCGTGCTGAGTGCGGTTGCGAACGCGAAAGCCTAAGGTGCGGCGCAGCTCCGTGTGGCGCACGGTTTGGATCGGCGCGCTGCTCGTGGTGCTCTTCGGTATCGGTACGGTCGCCGGCATCGTGGCGACCTACTCGCGCAAGTTGCCGGACATCAGCCGGATGGCCGATTACCAGCCGGCGCGCTCCACGCGAATCTTTGCGCGCGACGGTACGCTTATCGCCTCGGTGTATAAAGAAAACCGCGTTTGGGTGCCGATCGCGCGCATTCCTTTGGACGTGCAGCACGCCTTCATCGCAAACGAAGACCACAATTTCTACTATCACCACGGCGTCGATTTCGGGGGCATTGTGCGTGCCGCCATCGCCGACCTCACGCACCAGCAATTCCAAGGCGCGTCCACGATCACGCAGCAACTCGCTCGCAAGCTGTTCCTGAACGACGAGGTTTCGATCTCCCGCAAGATTCAGGAGGCGCTGCTGGCGATGGAGATCGAGCGCTATTACACCAAGGACGAGATTCTCGAGCGCTATCTCAACATCGTCTACCTCGGCTCCGGCGCATACGGCGTGGACGCCGCCGCCCACACGTACTTCGGGAAGAGCGTCGACAAACTCGATACGGCCCAGGCCGCGATGATCGCCGGCGTCGTGGCCGCGCCATCGGATTATTCGCCGTTCGTCAATCTCACGTTGGCGCGGGAACGGCAGCGCCACGTGCTCGACCGCATGGTCGCGAGCGGCTTTATCACGCAGGCGCATGCCGACGCGTCGTACAACGCGCCGCTCGGCTTGGCCAAGCAGCGCGCCTCGGGGTTGCAGGGCTATCTCTATCCGTACTACACGACGTACGTGATCGCGCAACTCGATACGCTCTTCGGCAGCCAAGCGGTAGAAGAAGGCGGCTTACAAGTCGACACGGCGTTGGACCCGCGCATGGAGCGGATCGCGCAGGATGCCGTCACCTGGGGCCTCGGGCAGGCACGAGCCGAAGGCGTCAACGCGCACGAAGGTGCGTTGGTCGCGATCCGCCCGTCCACCGGCGAGATCCTCGCCATGATCGGCGGCAAGGGCTTCTCGTTGAGCAATCAGTTCAATCGCGCCTGGCAGGCGCATCGCCAGCCCGGATCGTCGTTCAAAGCCTATCTCTACACCGCGGCGATCGATTCCGGTATGCCGGCATCGACGCGCATCGACGATTCTCCGGTCGGCTATCCGATGGGCGACGGCACGACGTGGTATCCCAAAGACGACGACGGCCGCTTCATGGGTCCGGTGACCTTGGCGACCGCGCTCGCGCTCTCGCGGAACGTCGTCGCCGTCAAACTTGCGGACCGGATCGGCCTGGATAAGGTGATCGAATACGCGCATAAAATGGGCGTGCGCGCGCGCTTGGACGCGAATCTCTCGCTCGCCTTGGGGTCGTCGGTGGTGACGGTGTTGGACCAAGCGAGCGGATATCAGACGCTGGCCGACCAGGGCATTCACATCGACCCGACCGCGCTGCGCGTGGTGAAGGACTCGCTCGGCAACGTCGTCCTGGATAACCAGTATCCGCCGGCCGACGAAGTGGTGAGCGCGGGCACCGCCTACATCATGACCAAGATGCTCGAAGGCGTGATTACGCACGGCACCGGATATCCGAATGCCGTCATCGGCCGCCCGGCCGCCGGAAAAACCGGCACGACGTCGGACTTCCGCGACGCGTGGTTCGTCGGCTACACGCCGGATCTCGTGACGGCGGTGTGGGTCGGCAACGATAATTATTCGCGCATGAACGAGTCGTACGGCGGCGATATTCCGGCCCGCATTTGGGCGCGATTCATGAAGCAGGCTCTGGCGAACGTGCCCAAACACCACTTCGTATTTCCGGCCGATCAGGTGGTGAAGGTTCCGGCATGCGAGAGCGGCGGGTTCCCGTACTATTTGATCGGCACGCAGCCGACGGGCGGCTGCGGCGATGCCGCACCCGCGCCGGTGGCGACGCAATTTACGCCGGCGTTACCGCTCCCCGAGGCATCGGCGGCCGCGCCGCCGGCGAATTCGGTCGGTGACGGAGAGCACTACATTCCGCTGGATTCACCCTCGCCGGTGGCTCCCGCGCCCCATCTCGCCGCCTCGGCGAGCCCACCTCCGCGATGAATGGGAACGAACGCCGCATCGTCGGCGTCAGCGATCTCGCGCGCTACATCAAACGCATGCTCTCCGAAAGCAAAGTGCTTGCGAACGTGCGCGTGCGCGGCGAACTCTCCGGCGTTACCGAACGCGGCGGCCGAGTCTACTTCGATTTGAAAGAGCAGCACGACGTGCTCAAGTGCGTCGTGTGGTCCGACGTTGCCGCCTCGTTGCCGCCCCTGCAAAACGGCAGCGAGGCGATCGTCGACGGCGCCTTCGACACGTGGCCCGCTCGCAGCCAATACCAACTCTCGGTAACCGCGATAGAATTGGGCGGCGTCGGCCACCTCTACGCGCTCGTGGAGGAGCTTCGCCGTAAGTTTCGGGTCGAGGGGCTGTTCGAAACGGCTCGTAAACGAACGATGCCGCCGTTCCCCCGCAGGGTCGCGCTGGTCTCGGCGCGCGGCAAAGGCGCGGAAGACTTTCTCACGACGATGGCGCGCCGCGCTCCGCACATCGAAATCGCCGTGGTTGAGACGCGCGTTCAGGGAGAGGGCGCGCAGATGGATATCGCGGAGGCGCTCGATGCCGCGTCGCGCCTGAATGTGGATGCGATCGTGCTCGCGCGCGGCGGCGGTTCGTACGAGGATCTCTTTCCGTTCAATTTGGAACCGGTGGTACGCGCCATCGTCCGGGCGAAGCTTCCGGTATTAACCGCGATCGGTCACACCGACGATCATCACTTAGCCGACGACGTGGCCGACCGGGTGGCCGAGACGCCTTCCAACGCGGCCAACTATTTCGGCGAGATCCGCGACCGTTGGCTGGCGCGCGTCGAGCGGCTCGACCGCGCGTTGGACCAACGCGTACGCGACGCGTCGCGAGCGTCGGCCCAACGCTTCGACGTGACGCACGAAGCGTTGCTTCGCGCGGGCGCGCAGGTGGTCGCGTCGCGGGCGCAACGCGTGCTCGTTCTCGAGCGCAGATTGGACGCGCAGACGCCGTTGGCGCGCCTTGCGCAGCGAGCGCAGCGACTCTCCCGTAGCGTCGCTCGCCTCGATACCGCGGCGCGCGCCGGGTTGAACGAAGCCAAACGCAGGCTTGAAGTGCGCACCGCGCACCTGTTGGGACAGGATCCGCACGCGCCGCTCGCGCGCGGGTACGCGATGGTGTTTGCCGGCGACACGCTGCTGCGCGATGCTTCAACGGTGCGCGGCGGTGATGAGATTACCGCCAGGCTGGAACGCGGAACGCTGCTGGCACGTGTCGAAGGGACGCGCGAAGATGGCTGAACAACGACCCGGGGCTTTCGAAGAGAAGATGGCGCGCCTCGAAGCGATCGTGCGCGAACTCGAGGGCGGAAACGTCGATCTCGATCGCGCGGTGGCACTTTTCAAAGAGGGCAAAACGCTCGCGCGCGAGTGCGAGGGGCTCCTCAAAGTCGCTCAAGACCACGTCGAGCGGGCGATGGCTTCGGCCGACGAACGCTCGGAGCAGTAGTCCCACGGCCTCGATCCGGCTCGATATCGCCGTCGCGCAAGCGGCCGGCACGACCCGCTCGCAAGCGCGGGCGCTCATTATGGAGGGGCGCGTTACCGTCGACGGCGTCCCCGCGCACAAAGCCGGCCAAAACGTCAGCCCGTCGGCCACGATCGAGGTCGCGCAACCGCGCCGCTTCGTCAGCCGCGGCGGAGAAAAACTCGACCACGCACTCGCGGCCTTCGCTATCGACGTCGAGGGGACGATCGCTTTGGATATCGGCGCTTCGACCGGCGGTTTTACCGATGCGTTACTCCAACGTGGCGCGGCGGGGGTGACGGCGGTTGACGTCGGATACGGGCAGCTCGATTGGCGCTTGCGCAACGACGCCCGCGTGCGCGTTCTCGAACGGACGAATTTTCGCCATCTGCCCGACGACGCGTTCCCGGGCGGGTTCGATACGATCGTCATCGACACGTCGTTTATTTCGCTGCGGACGATTGTGCGACGCGCGATCGCCTATCTGCGCGACGACGGCGCGATCGTCGCGCTGGTGAAGCCCCCGTTCGAGGCCGGCCGCGAACGCCTGGGGCCGGGCGGGGTGGTGCGCGACCCGCAGGTCCATCGCGAGGTCCTGCGCGAGGTTCGCGACGCCGTCGTCGAGCTGGGACTGATCCCCGTCGCCTTAGTGGCCTCGCCCCTGCTCGGGCCGGCGGGCAATCGCGAATTTTTGATGGAGATGCGCCGGACCGGTATTCCTATCGACGACGCACGAATCGAGCGTACCGTCGGCGAAGGGGAGCAACCATGACAACGCTCGCCGTCGGCAAAAAACAGATCACCCTCTACGTCGACGTCTCTCGTGAGAACGCCCGGGCGATCGCGGCGCGGGTGGCCTCGAGCTTTCGCGGCCGCGGCTTTGCAATCGGGGTTTGGAAGGACCAGAACCGAGCGCTGGGCCTGGCGACGCCGGACGCGCGCGCCGAGGATGCATCGCTCTTCATTACGGTCGGCGGCGACGGAACGCTGTTGCGTGCGGCTCGAGTGGCGACCGAACATCACGTCGCGCTTCTCGGGATCAATACCGGGCGATTGGGCTTTCTCACCGAGCTGGACGAAGACGACGACCGCATCGACCGCCTGCCGGAGTTCTTCGAACGCGGTTTGGTGGTGGACGAGCGGGCCGCGCTGCGGGCGACGTACGCCGGGCAGTCGTTCTTCGCGCTCAACGACGTGGTGGTGCGCAAAGGGGAAGTCTCGCGTACCGTCCCCTTCGGTGTGAGTCTGGATGGCGAGCATATTGCGGACATTCCGGCCGACGGCGTCTGCGTCGCAACGCCGACCGGCTCTACGGCGTACTTTCTGTCGGCGGGCGGCTCGATTATTTCACCGCGCGTCGACGGCTTCGGTATCGTCCCGCTGCTTCCGCACACGCTCTTCTCCCGGCCGCTCATCGTGCCGGCATCCTCGCGTATCGAAATCGGCTGCGATAGCGAGATCGCGCACGCGCACCTCGAGTGCGACGGAGATGTCCTTTCGGTCCTCGCGGCCGGCACCAGCGTCAGCGTGGAACGCCATCCCAACGCGGTGCGTTTCGCGCGCATCGAACCGCTGCGCTTCTTCGAACGGCTGGAAGAGAAGATGCGCTGGGGCGTTTCGATCAAAGCCGCCTCGCGGTAAAGAAGCGCGATATGCTACGGCGCCTGGAGATCGAGAATTACGGGCTCATCGACCGAGCGCACATCGCGTTCGCCGGCGGTGCGACGATGTTTACGGGCGAGACGGGATCGGGAAAGACGATGCTGCTCGGAGCCTTCGGGTTCGCGCTGGGCGCCCGCGCCGGAAGCGACGTCGTCCGCCGCAACGCCGCACGCGCCGTGGTGACCCTGGGTTTCGACCCGGACGAGGCGCTCTTCGCCCGTCTCAACGCCGATGGCTTCGAACTCGAGCCCGGCGAGGAAGCAACGTTCGCTCGCGAGATGAGCGCGTCGGGGAAATCGAGCGTGCGCGTGAACGGGCGCGCCGCGACCGCCGGATACTTGCGTGAAATCGGCACGCGCGTCGCGCAGATCGTGGGGCAGCACGAGGCGCAACGGTTGCTCTCGCCTTCCTACCATCTCGAAGCCGTCGATCGTTTCGCCGGCGATCCGGCGCTCGAGGCGAAATCGCGCGTCGCGCAAGCGTACGAGCACGTTCGCGACGCGGAGCGCCGGATGGCGGCGCTGCAAGCCGGCGATCGCCTCGCCCAAGAACGCTACGAGGACGCGCGCTTCGCGCTGGACGATATCGAGGCCGCGGCCGCGCTGGAAGGGGAGGACGCGCAACTCGACGAGCGTCGCCGTTATCTCGATCACGCCGAGCGCATCGCCGCGGCGTTGCGCGGGGCGCACGCGGCTTTGGCCGACGACGACGCGAGCGCGGGCGGCAGCCTCGGCGTCGCCAGCGTCGCGCTCGGGGGAATCGCGGAGATCTCCCAAGACCTGCGCGAGATGGCGACTCAAGCCGGCGCGCTTCAAAGTGAAGTCTCGGAATTGGCGACGCGCATCGCGCGCGAACTCGATGCCGCCGAATCCGATCCCGCGGAGCTCGAGCGTATTAACGCGCGGCTCGACGTGCTCGACCGTCTCAAACGTCGCTACGGCGGGAGTATCGAAGCGGTACACGCGCACGCCGCCGCCGCGCGCGACATGGTTGCTGCGTTCGAAGCGCGCGATCGCGATCTCCAGAGCGTCGCGGCCAATCTCGATGCGGCCAAAGCCGCGCTCGAGCGCGAAGCCCGAGCGCTCACGGAGCTGCGTCGCGCCGCGACGGCCCGCCTGCGCGTTGCCGTCGAGGCCGAGCTGGCGGATCTCGCGCTAGCGAACGCGCGGGTCGAAGCGCAGATGATCGCGCGACCGTCGGCCGGCCCCGACGGAGCCGAATCGATCGAGTTGCTGTTCGCGGCCGATCCGGGCGAAGTCTTGCGACCGCTTGCGAAGGTTGCCTCGGGCGGCGAGCTTTCACGCTTATTGCTCGCGCTGGTCGTCGTCCTCGCGGGCCGGCGCGAATCCAGCGCGCTCGTCTTCGACGAAATCGACGCGGGTATCGGCGGTGCGACCGCAACCGCAGTCGGCGCCCGCATCGGCGGCTTGGCGCGTTGCGCCCAAGTCGTCTGCGTGACGCATCTCGCCCAACTCGCGGCCTGGGCCGATCGGCATTACGTCTTGGAGAAGCGCGACGAGCGAGAAGGGGTCGCCATCGCGCTCCACGAGATCGAGGGGGAGAGCGCGCGGGCCGTCGAGCTCGCACGCATGCTCTCGGGCGAGCCGCACGCGATCGCGCTGGAACACGCGCGCACGCTACTGCGCGGCGTGCGGGTTATGGAATCTGGTGCACTTTGAGCAGGTTCGTGCCGCCCGCCCCCACCGGCATGCCGGTGGTAAACGCGATCAAATCGCCGGTCCGCACGAGGCCGGCCTGCACCATCGTCTGTTCGGTGACGTAGAGCAGGACGTCGGTTGAGGTGTAGGCCGGAATGAGCAGCGATTCGGTTCCCCAAATCAGCGCGAGCCTCCGCGCGACCTCGGGGTTGGGCGTGAGCGCGATCACCCGCGCACGCGGGCGGAATGCGGCGATGTGGTGCGCGGTATTCCCGGTCGTCGTTCCGGTAACGATGAACGGGATGTTCAACTCGTCGCTCGAGCGCGTGGCAGCTTCGGCGATCGAGGTGGCGATCGTCGGCACGATGCCGTGAAGGCGGCGGTCGCGGAGCATTGCGTGCGGATAACTCTTCTCGACTTCGCGCGCGATCTCGGCCATGGTGCGGACCGCTTCGGTGGGATACGTGCCGCGCGCGGTTTCGCCCGAAAGCATCACGGCATCGGTGCCGTCGAGAATGGCGTTGGCGACGTCGGCAACTTCGGCACGGGTTGGACGCGACGCGAAGGTCATCGACTCGAGCATCTGGGTGGCGGTGATGACGGGCTTACTCGCGCGATTGCATTTCGCGATGAGGGTCTTCTGGATCAGCGGCACGCGCTCGAGCGGAATCTCGATGCCGAGATCACCGCGGGCGACCATGATCCCGTCGGCCGCTTCCACGATACTGTCGAGGTTCTCCAGCGCTTCGTGCTTTTCGATCTTTGCGAGGACGGGGATGCGCGCCCCGCGTTCGGCCATGAAGGCTTTGACGCGATTGATGTCTTCGGCGCTGCGCACGAATGAGACGGCCACGTAATCGACGCGTTGCTCGATACCGAACGCGAGATACTCGAAGTCGCGCTCGGTGACCGAGGTGATGTTCAGCGAGCCGTCCGGGTAGTTGATGCCTTGCGTCGAGCGCAACTCGCCGCCGAACTCCACCGTCGTTTCGATATCGGTGGCGTTTTTGTCGACGATGCGTAGCGTGATCTGGCCGTCTTGCAAGTAAATGCGATTGCCGATCGAGACGTCGTGGGGCAAGTCCTTGTACTGCACGCCGATTCGCTCGTTCGTTCCCGGTACGTCCTGCGTGGTCAATACGAAACGCATGCCGCGTTCCAACTTCACCGAGTCGAGGCCGTCCGCGAGTTTGCCGGTGCGAACCTTCGGGCCCGGGAGGTCTTGGAGGATCGCGGTATGGATGCCGAGCTCGGCGCTCACCGTACGCGCGGTGCGAATCACTTCGGCGTGCTCTTCCGGCGTGCCGTGCGAAAAATTCAATCGCAAGACGTTCGCGCCGGAGATGAAAAGCGAGCGCATGATGGCCGGATCGCGCGATGCCGGGCCGATGGTCGCAACGATTTTCGTGCGTTTCTGTAAGACGGTTTCCATAAGCGTTTGTGGCCTTGCGATGGCGCGGCTGCAGGCTCCTGCGCGCCTCGAAGCGCACTTACCCTCGTGCCCGATCCGACCGACCGGCGCTACCGCGAGCGGCTCGCGGGAAGCACCCTCGCATCGCTCCTGTTGCACCTCGTGCTCGCGGCGCTGCTGTTCGCGGTCGTCGCGAACTCATCACAGGAAGGTGCGTCGGAGAGCGTCATCGGCGCGCAAATCGTAACGGTGCAGCAGCGAACGCCGGCCGTCGCCCAAGTGCAGCCGGCCGTTCCGCATCCGGCGGCCCCGCAGCCCTATGCTCCGCGCATCGCGCCGCCGCAGCATCCACCGCTCGTCCAACCCGCCCGCGAGCCCGTTCCGCCCAGCCGTCACGAGCTGGCCAAGATCGTGGCGTCGGCTCCGCCGAATCCGCCGCCGGTCCCGCAGGCGTCGATTCAGCCGGCTCCGCAGCCGACGCAAGCGGTCGTGGAACCGCACCCGGCGATGAGCGTTGCCGCGGTGCCGGTGAGCCTCCCCACCGCCTCCGCCGTCGCCGTCACGTTAAAATTCCCCCCGACCGCGGCACCATCGCCCGTCCCGACCAGCATTCCAACCGCGCGGCCGACGCAGAAGCCGCCGGCGCCGACCGCGGCGCCGTCGCGGGCTCCCGCAACCCCGGCGCCGGTTGCGAGCGCTACCTCTGCGCCCACCGCAGCTCCCGTGGCTCCCGCGGCCAAGCGTAGCCCCACCCCCGCGGCGAGCGCCTTACCGGCCGCTCGAGCGTCGGCCAGCCCGGCAAAAACCGCCGGCGTCCCGAGCCCCGGCCCGACCAGCGCCGCGGTTCCGGCCAAGACGGCGGGCAAAGCCGCCCAGCCGGGCCCGAAAGGGCACGCCTCGCCGGGTCCGCGCGCCGGCAACGCGCCGGGAAAAGCCAAGCCCGGCCCGTCGCGAGCCGTGAATCTCCCGCCGAGCCCGCCTCCGCGTCCCGGCCCTGGCGCCGCGCGCAAACCCTCGATCGATCTGAACGCCCGGCTGCGGGCGATGCTTCCTCACAATGCCGTGCACCCCGAACTCAAGCAGTACGTTCCCCCGGTCTCGCTGCGCGGCCGTCTCGTTCCAACGCCGCCGCCGGAGGTTGTGGCCCGGACCAAGTTCCGGCTCAGCGAGGCAGGCGGCGGTAGCGAGAACCGCATCGAGATGTGGGTCGCCAGCGTCCGCCATGAAGGGCCGCTCACGCTGTGCACCGGCTGGCTGTTGCGCTTTCCCCGCGCCGCCCGCCAAAATCCCGGCGGCGCGAACGGAACGCAGATCAGCATCTTCGGCGGCCACACCAAGGCGCCGCTCGCACCTTTCGATGAAGGCTTGAACCCGATCGTCGAAGCGAATGCGACGGTAACGTGCAGCGAACGGCACCTCACGCCGTTCTCGCCTGCCTCCTCGTCGCCGTAACGCGCGCGATTCCCACTTGAAGGCCGATCTTTGTCGCAGTAAAATGGAGGCGTACCCGATGGGTACGGACTTCGTGAAGTGACGAACGAAGGAGGGCGGTTGGAACCGCAAGATCCACCGGGCAATTACGCCCGCGAGGCACGCGCAACATAGGGCCACGCTCCCTGCGGACTGAGCCCACGCAAGCCGGACGATACTCCGGTCGCGCGTAGATCGCATCAGAACGTTCGAGACCGAAAACGTCGGGCCGCACCCACCGCGGGGTTGCGGCCCGACGTGTTTTTCGGTATGCTGAGGACGGTTTTCGATCGTAAGCGTGGGCAGGTCCCGCGCTTCGTTGTTGTAGGGGGGCGCTTTCGGCGGCATGGACAAGGAGAGCCTGGTCATCGCTTTCGAACGCGAACTCGACGCGATCGTCCACGATCCGGCGTATGCCGATGTCGAGGTGGTGCTGCATGCGGCGCGCCCGCACCGCAAGGCCGTCGCGCTCAGCGTGACGATCGATAAGGTCGGAGGCGTCGATCTTGCGACCTGCGAGCGAATCGCGGCGCGGATCAACGACGCACTCGAAACGATCGAAGAGGAGTATTCGCTGGAAGTCGAATCCGCGGGGCTCGAGCGGCCGCTCGTGCGTCCGGCCGACTACGAGCGATTCGCCGGAAAGAAAGCCCGCGTGGTGACCACGCTGACGATCGCCGGCGCAAAGACGCACCGTGGCATCCTTCGGGGGCTACGAGGCGAAACCGTCATTCTGGAAACCGAGAACGGCGAACTGCCGTTGCCGGTAGCAACGATCAAATCGGCGAATTTGGAGTACGATCCGCGCGCCGATCTGCAACGCGATAAACGTGAACGGAAAACACATGGCTGAACCGGTAGCTGAAGAAAAACTCATCGACGTTCTGTCCTTCATTGCGAAAGAACGCAACATTCCATTCGAGATGCTGCTCGAAGCGCTCGAAGCCGCACTGCTAACGGCGTACAAGCGCCATTACGGCAGCGAAGCGAATGCGATCGTCACGGTCGATCGTCAGAGCGGGGATTATCGCGTGTACCATCGGCGCAACGTCGTCGAAGAGGTCGTCGATCCCAAGCTCGAGGTCTCGCTCAAGCAGGCCGGCGCTCCGTACCAGGCGGGCGACTTCTACGACGAAGAGGTCACGCCCAAAGAGTTCGGTCGCATCGCCGCGCAGACCGCCAAGCAAGTCATCGTGCAGCGCATCCGCGAAGCCGAGCGCGACACCGTCTTCAATAAGTACGCTCGCAAGCTCAACGATTTGGTGACGGGCTCCGTGCAGCGCTACGAACAGCGCAACATGTACGTGCTGCTCGAGGGACGCGACGAAGCGATTTTGCCGCTCTCGGAGCAAGTCCCGGGCGAGGCGTTCCGGATCAACGATTTCATCCGCGCCTACGTTGTCGACGTGCGTAAATCACCCAAGGGCCCGCAAGTGGTGCTCTCGCGCTCGGCCGAAGGGCTGGTGCAACGTCTGCTCGAGCTGGAAGTCCCCGAAATCGCGGACGGCACCGTCGAGATCATGGCGATCGCACGCGAGGCCGGGAGCCGCTCCAAGGTTGCAGTGCGCAGCCTGCGCTCCGAAGTCGATCCGATCGGCGCGTGCCTGGGGCCAAAATCCAGCCGGATCGCGAACGTCTCGGATAACTTGCGCGGCGAGAAGATCGACGTCATTCGTTACGACGCCGAACACGAAGCCTTCATCATGAACGCGCTCGCGCCGGCCAAGGTGATCTCCGTCGAATTGTTCGAAGACGACGGGGTTGCGTTGGTCGTGGTTCCCGATTACCAACTCTCGCTCGCGATCGGGCGCGAGGGCCAGAACGTGCGTCTCGCCGCGCGTCTCACCGGCTGGCGATTGGATATCGCGAGCGAAACCGAAGCCGACGAAGCGCGCGAGCGCTATCTGGCCGAGAGAACGGAACGCACCGCCGAGGACGGTACGCTGGAAGCCGCTACCGAGCCCGAGGCCGTCGCCGCAGAAGCGCAAGCCGAGCCGGCGGCAGCCGCCGAAGGCATCGACGCCGATCTCATTCGGAAGCTCGAAGAGTTCCGTCGCGAGCGGCTGGGAGATGGCGAGTAGGCCGCTCCGTACGTGCGTCGGGTGCCGCAAGCGATTCCCGCAATCCGATTTGGTTCGATTCGTTCGCGGGCCGGCCGGTTGGAAGGCGGATCTCCCGGCATCCAGACGCAAACAACCGGGGCGGGGCGCCTACCTGTGTTCGGCGGCCTGCGTCGCCCGGGCGGCAAAGAATCGCCGGTACCCGGGGCTTGCATCCGTCGCCGACGAATATGGGTTACTAAGTAGTTCGTTGAAATGAGTGAAACAATGATAACGAAGACGAGCGACCGGCCGTCCTAATGCGATGAGGGACGCAAATTGATCACGTAGCGGGGTAGCCGGCCGGATGGTTGGGGGGCCCCGCGTAACACGCGGGAGGCGTCGTTCCGGTTCTTGAGCCGAAACGGTCCCTCTCCAACTTGATGAGGACCCTAGCGCGCAGACCGCGTTGGGGAGAGATGTTGGCTACGGGTAAAGTACGGATTTTCGAGCTCGCCAAAGAGGTAGGGCTCACGTCCAAGGAACTAATCGTGCTCTTTAACGAGCGCTTGGGCGGGATCTTCGAAGCAAAGAATCAGCTCAGCGTGGTCCCCGAGCAGATCGCGGACCTGGTTCGCAGCGTGCTCAAACCGGCCGCAGCGCCGGCGCGGGCCGCGGCTCCGGCCGCTAAAGCTGCGGGCACAGCCAGAGGCGCGACCGCAGTTGCCGAGCCTCCCGTAGCGCCGCCGGTTGTCGCAGCGGCTCCGCCCGCCGCCGCCGTCGCCGAAGCGCCGGTGAGCAAGCTCAAGCCCGTGACCGGCACCACGCGAACGCCGGCCAAGAGCAAGCCGAAGGTCGCCGCCCCTGCCGCGGTTGCCGCACCCGTGCCCGAAGAGCAACCCGAAGCCCAGGCTCCGGCTCCCGCGGCGCCCGCGCTCGTTCCGGAGACCGCCCCGCTTCCCACCCCGGCTCCCGCCCCGGCCGCACCTGCGCCGGCGCCCGCCGCGATCCCCGAGCACCCGGCCAAGGCAGCTCCGCCCAAGGCCGCCCCGGCAACGCCGGTCGCGCCTCGTCCGGCCGCCCCGCGGGTAGCGAAGCCGCCCGTTCCCGACATGCCGATTCCGCAGTTACGCCCGGTTCCGGCCGGCCAGTCCTCGATTGCGCGCCGCGCGCCCGCGCCGACGACGTCGGCTTCAGCCTCTCCCGGCCCACAGACCGGCATGCCCGGGCGTCCGGGCGTCGCTCCGCGTCCCGGCGAAGCGCTTCCCGGCCAAGGCGGCAAGGGACTCATCTCCCCCGCGCCGCCGCGCGCTCCGGGAGCGCCGATCCCCATGGCTCCGCCGCGCCGGCCGGTCGGCAACGGCCCGTTCCGCCCGCTCGCGCCCGGCTCGCGCCCGATGCCGCCGCGTCCCGGCGTCCCATCCTCGCCGACCGACGGCCCCGCGCCGTCGGCAGGCGGACGCCCGGGCGACCGCTCGCGCATCCACGACGACAAATCGACCTCCAAGAAAGATCGCGAAAAAGAACTTCTGATCGAAAAAGAGCGTCAGCGTAAGAAGAAGACCGGCGATCACGCGCCGATCGCTCCGGCGCGAACCCTCGAAGCGATCGAGATCCCCGATCTGTTGACGGTGCAAGAACTTGCGACCTCGATGATCGTTCCGGTCAAAGACGTTATCACCGAGCTCATCAAGATGGGCACGATGGCGACGATCAACCAGAACATCTCCAGCGACGTCGCAATCGCAGCCGCCAAAAAATTCGGTTTCAATGCGGTCGTTAAGGAAGCCGGCGAAGAAGTCACCGTCGAGCAAGAAGAAGACAAACCGGAGATGCTTACGACGCGTCCGCCGGTCGTAACGGTCCTCGGACACGTCGACCACGGTAAGACGTCGCTGCTCGACCGGATTCGCGTCGCCAACGTCGCCGGCGGCGAAGCCGGCGGCATCACGCAGAAAATCGGTGCATACACCGTCGAATCGAAGGATCGCAAGATCACCTTCATCGATACGCCGGGCCACGAAGCGTTCACCGCCATGCGCGCCCGCGGCGCGCGCGTCACCGACGTCGCGATCCTCGTGGTCGCGGCCGACGACGGCGTCATGCCGCAAACGCGCGAAGCCGTCGCGCACGCCAAGGCCGCGAACGTGCCGATCGTCGTCGCCATCAATAAGATGGACAAACCCGACGCTCAGCCCGACCGCGTCAAACAGCAACTGATGGAACTCGGTCTGCAGCCCGTCGATTGGGGCGGCAAGGTCGAAATGGTTCCGGTTTCCGCCAAGAGCGGCGAGGGCATCGAATCGTTGCTCGAAACCGTCTTGCTCGAAGCCGACATCCGCGATCTCAAAGCCAACAAGAATCGCCGCGCCACCGGCGTGGTGATCGAATCGCAGCTCTCCAAGGGCCGCGGTGCGGTTGCGACCGTGCTGATTCAGAACGGTACGTTACGCGTCGGCGACATCATCGTCGTCGGCGGTACCTTCGGCAAGGTTCGCGCGCTCATCGACGACAAAGGCAAGCAGGTCAAGAAAGCCGGGCCTTCGATCCCGGTCGAAGTGATGGGCCTCTCCGACGTCCCCGCAGCGGGCGATACGCTCATGGTCGTCAGCGACGAACGCGTAGCGCGCGAAGCTGCCGAGAAACGCAAGACGCGACGTCGCGACGTGCGCATCGCGGGCACCGGCTCGCAACGCATCTCGCTCGAAACGTTCATGCAGATGCCGACCGAGGGCAAGAAGACCCTCAACCTCATCATCAAAGCCGACGGGCAAGGCTCGCTCGAAGCGTTGCGTACGCGCATGGAATCGCTCTCGACCGAAAACGTCGATATCCGCGTCATTCACGGCGGCGTCGGTGCGATCTCACCGAACGACGTCAACCTCGCCAGCGCCTCCAATGCGGTGCTGATCGGCTTCAACATCCGTCCGGACGAAACGGCAAAGCGTCTGGCCGATAACGAAGGCGTCGATCTGCGCTTCTATCAGGTGATCTACGAGATCGAAGAAGACCTCAAGAAGGCGATGAAAGGCATGCTCGCGCCGATCGAACGCGAGGTCGTCCTCGGCCACGCCGAGGTTCGCGCGGTGTTCAAGGTCAGCAAGGTCGGCACGATCGTCGGCTGCTACGTCAAGGACGGCAAGATCACGCGCAATGCGAAGATTCGCCTGCTGCGCGATTCGGCGGTGGTCTTCACCGGCGAAATCGAGAGCTTGCGCCGCGTCAAGGACGACGTTCGCGAAGTCGCCGAAGGGTACGAGTGCGGCATCCAAATCGCCAAGTACCAGGACCTCAAAGAAGGCGACATCATCGAAGCCTACATGATCGAGAAGGTCGCAGCGGAGTAGGGCTCGTCTTTGGTTGGCGGGCCGGCGGCACATGGGGTGGCGGGCACGCGCGCATTTTTACATCCATGTAAAAATGCTACTCGGTTCAGCTCCCCTCCCGCCATCCTGGCTCCGGGGAGCTCTCACACGGCCCACAACCCCACATCGCCCTCGCTCACCCGAGCACGCAACTCCAACGAGAAAGTCCCAACGCGACGCGCGAAACGCTAGCGTGCGGCGTTGTTAGATGTGGTCGGTGCTCCAGATGCCGTCGGCGGAGGAAGGAGATGCGGCCGTAGCCAGCCATTTTTTTGCGGCGGCGCTCAGCGGTGCGGCCATGAAGATTGCGTCGCGGCGTTTGCGTACGGAGCCGCGGGGCAACAGTTCGCGGGCGCCGTCGGGCGGTAACCAGCCGACGATGCGGCGCAGATCGCCCGCGGCGGCGCGTAGCAGCGCCGGAAGGAGAGCTGCGGCTTCGTCGTCGGCGACGCCGAATTCGTCGATGATGTATGCATCGTGTTCGGGAGCGCGTACGCCCAGAACGTAAGCCGCGATGCTACGCCCGCGACGCAGGACGAGATTGGTCTCTACGCCGGCCGTATGTTCGGATCCGGGGCGATTTCGCAAACGGATCCAGTCCCAAACGAGCGGGGTGCGAAGCATCGCCCAAGGGCGAGTTTTCTCCGATAGATCGAAGCAGCGTCGCACGCCGCTCCAGTCCCGGTCCTCGAGACGGGCGACTTCGATGCGCACGTCGGCGAGCGTGTCTGCGCGCAGCGAGATAGCGCGCGAGGGCAGCTGCGCGAAGCCGAGCTCTTCGTAGAAATGCGGGCGGATGTCGGAGAAGAGATATGCGAAGTCGTCGCCGTCGTTGCGAGCACGATCGAGGAGCATGGCGAGCATCGCGCTGGCATAGCCTCGGCCGCGAA
>DAHUXY010000072.1 GCA_027315505.1 Vulcanimicrobiota bacterium
ACGGTCGCACGCAGCCGTTTGAGACGATGCAGAACTCATCCGAATAGACCTCGAACCCCGAGAGCCCGCATGCCACGGCGGTTGTCGTCTTACCGGTGTTGGAATCGCCGACGATGGCGAACGCATCGTTCGCAGATCGGATGACCGCAGCATGGAGCGTGAGGGTGCCGGGCATCCGCGTGAACGCGCTCGTGGTTGCAACCGCATCGGCCAGGAAGGCGACGTCTTCGGGCCCGATCGTGCCATGCCGCCACGCATAGGTCGCACCGGGAGTGACGCTGAAAAGCTGCGTGCCATCCGCATCCCGGACCACGTCGAGCGCGAACGTCACGTCCTGCCCGGAAGCGATCATCAGATGATGATAGCGCTCGGCGAAATACCCGGCCGCGCGTGCATCCTCGAATGAGACGCGCAAGCGCATGCCGGCTCCGAAATCGAGGTACGACGATTTCATCGGGCGCGGCGCGACGACGGCCGGCTCAACCCGGCGCAGCCTTCCGGCATCGACCATCATAGCGCGTCGAGAAACTCGACGATCGTGTCGGCCGCCGCTTGCGGTGCGTCGATGCGCAGGCGATAGACCGAGACGTCCATGAGATCGGTCAAAACTTGCATCGTTGCCGCCGGTGTGGAGCGCTCCAGATAAAAACACGACGACATCGAGCAAACGTATCGGGCCGTCGAGAGCTTGATAAGCCCCTCGGATACTCCGCGCTCGAGGTGCACGATGGCGCGCGGCTGGACCGGCGGCGAGAATGCCGACGCTCCGAACAACGCTCGCGCGGCGACATGATAGACCAGACGCGTACCGTCGGCCGCGCAGAACCCAAAGCGCTTGCAGCGCTCTTCGAGGGCCGCATCGGAGAGCAGCGGAAACGACTCGGATCGGATCATCAGCGCGCGTTCCAACGGGAGCAGGCGCCTCTGCGCGCGGTCGTAAATCGTCGTTTCGTCACCGAGCAGCGCGTATCCGCGAGACGCAAGCTCCAGAGCCAGCGTTGTTTTCCCCACCCCGCTCGCGCCGGTCAACAGCAGCCCGTTGCCGCGGTGGCCGACGCCGGCCGAATAGATTCCGAGATAGCGTGTGCTCCTCCGGAGCCCCTGCGCTATGCGAGCGTTGCTTTCGCGAAAGAGCGTATCGAACGAGCGCTGAATCACTGTATCCATATGACGGCTTCGTGCGAACCGGGCTGCCGCGCTCGCGGCAACCCGTATTCGCCTCCGGCTAGCCTCAGCGTGAGAACTGACAGCTTCCAGAACCGACAACCTCGAGTAAGAGGTCGCCGGCTTCATAAGTCACGAGAACCTCAGGCGACTCGTACATTGGATCCTCCTTCAGTATCGCGAACTGACCGAATCCGGTCTTCTCGAGCTTACGCTGCCAACGTACGCAGGCATAGTAGCCAATGCCCCACTCCCGCCGGTGTCCAAAGTCGCGAGGAAAGCCACGCCGGAAACGCGGAAAGCACCGCATGCCGACCGAGAGACCCGCGCGATTTCGCATCGCCCTGGTGGCGATAGCCACGCTTGCGATCATCCTCTTTGCTTCTTTGAATGATGACGTCTATCAAGCGACGTCCCCGGCATGGATTCCGCACCACGTCATCCTGCGAAAACTGCTGAGTATCGTCGCCTTTTCTCTCGGCGGTTACGTTGCGGGGATCGTCTTCAGACGGCGACGGCCGATCGTGCGCGCCGTGATGGCGCTCGCGCTCCTGAGCGCGTGTATCGAAGTATTTCAGCGCATCGATGGGTCCAGCGAAACGCTCTGGTGGAATGCGTTCGACGTGCTTTGCGGCGCGATCGGCGGCCTTATCGGCGGCAGCGTGGCTGCATGGACCGCTATTCGCCGTTCCGATACTGAGTATTAATCCTTAACGCCCGAGCGTAGAAGGGCTCTGCTCCCGGCGACGGTGCTGCATTACAATATGGGCATCGAACCTGCCACGCCGTGGAGGGGCCCATTCTGCGTTCGCCGTCTGCCACCATTACATCGCTTATGCTCGAGCGCGCACTCCCGGCGCAGGCCCGGCCGCGCGGCCACGAGCTCTCGCGTTGGTGGGTCGCGGCTCTGGTCATCGAGGATCTCTCGATGTTCGTGCTGTCGGTCTACGTTGCGACGGCCATGGTTTTTCACAGCTGGGGCGGTTTGTTCGCAAAGCCGAACGAAGTGCTGTCGACCGGCATTTTCGTTACGCTGTGGCTGACCATGTTCGCTCGGTTGGGCCTCTATCGGCGATCGTTTGCTCTATCGGCAAGGGACGAACTCTACTACACCATTGCCGCGCTCGCGCTGGGAGCTCTTCCGCAACTCGTCGTCTTTACGGTGTGGCCGTCGATCTCGACCTCACGCTTCGTGCTCATCATCGCGCTGCTGTTGGCGATCGTTTTGGTGGGGGGCGTCCGGACGCTCGAGCACGTACGCCGCAACGGCGCTCTTCGGCGCCGTCCGAAGCGAATTGCGGTTATCGGTAACGCCCGGTTCGTCTCCCACATGCAAGCCTTCGTCGCCCGCAGAGGCGATGCCGAACGGTTCTCGTTCGTCGTAACGGACGTCGCCGACGGCATGAATGCGAACTGGTACGATAAAGCGGTAGCCGGCGGTTGCCAGCGCATCATCCTCTCGGAGTCGATTCCGGAGACGGTGCTTTCGCAGGTGATGCAACGCGCCGCTCCGACCCATGTCGAGCTCGCGTTCGCGTCCGAGAATCTGCGGTTTCCGGGGCACATGTTCGGCGTCGAGCGCGATGGGGAGCAGCTGTTTCTCGTTCCCCAGCCGCTGCCGGCATGCACGCCCACAGCGAAGCTCGTCAAGCGCCTCTTCGATATGGCGGCGGCGTCGCTCGCGCTCGTGCTGTTCGCGCCCGTGATGTTGATCGCGGCGGCTGCTATTTACCTCGAAACGGGCCGGCCGATCGTGTACCGCCAGACGCGCGTGGGCCGTTTCGGAGTGCCCTTCGAGATGTATAAATTCCGGACGATGCGCCGCGATGCCGAGTCGAACTCGGGCGCCGTGTACGCGAGCCTCGGGGACCGCCGCATTACCGCTATCGGCCGGCGGCTGCGGCGTCTGAGCCTGGATGAGACGCTACAACTGATCAACGTCATTAGAGGCGATATGTCGCTGGTCGGGCCGCGCCCGGAGCGGCCTGAATTCGTCGAGCGCTTTCGCGCGATCGTCCCACGATACGAAGACCGTCACCTGGTTCGTCCGGGCATTACCGGGTGGGCGCAAACCAGCCTCCCGCGCATCCTCGATGCCTCGCGCGTCGGAGAGAAACTCGCGTACGATCTGTGCTACATCGAAAACTGGAGCATCCTTCTCGACGTCTCGATCGTGGTGAAGACGGCGTTCGAGTTTCTGTTCCACCGGACGGTATAGGCCGTGAGGCACCGGTGCATCCTCGACCTAATGCCACAGCGCGCCGATACCCTGCGCCTCTGCCGCATCCGGCTCACGTGGCGTACGCTGTAGGTATGAAGCTCGCGGTCGTCTCCGTACATTATCCGTATGGCCGGAATGAAACGTATCTCGAACACGAACTGGCGGCGTTGGCGCCGATCGTCGGGCCGGTATCGGTATATCCGCTCTGCGCCTCCGGACGTAACGTTCGCAGAGTACCGGCCGGCGTCGAAGTGCGCTCGCTCTCACGCGGGGTCCGGCTCTATTGCGGATCGATCGTATTCGCATTACGGCATGCCGGCCGCATCCGCGCGATTCTCGCAGACCTCTTGCGTTCGCACTCGCCGGCACTCACGAAGCTCAAGAACGTCGGCATCCTCGCGCGGGCGATCGATCTTGGGCGGCGGCTGCGCGCGGACGGCGTGGAGCACGTCCACGCCTACTGGCTTTCGACGCCGGCTACGGCCGCATACGTTGCGTCGCGCATCGCGAATATCCCGTGGAGCGCAACGGCGCATCGATGGGATATCTACGAGCGCAACGCCTTGGACCTGAAATTTGCAGACGCCGCGTTCATTCGGACGATTTCGCAGCGCGGCAGTCGAGACCTGAACCGCTTTCGGCAGGCCGGCGCCCCGATCGTGTGCGTGCCGATCGGCATCCCGATCCCGCCTTCCGAAGCCCGGAACTTCGGCCCAATCGAGCCGCTCCGACTGCTCTGTCCGGCGGCGTTGGTCCCGATTAAAGGGCACGCAACCCTGCTGGAAGCGCTGGCTCTGTGCGCGCGTAAGGGGCTCGCGGTGCAGTGTACCATTGCGGGCCACGGCCCGGAGCGCGCGCGACTCAAGCGTCTCGCGCGAGCGCTGGGTCTCGCGGACTCCGTGATCTTTGCGGGGCACGTCGAACAACCGGCGTTACACGCAGCCCTCGAACGCGGAGCCTTCCACGCGGTCGTGCTCGCCAGCCACGAGCTCCCGGGGGGCCTCATGGAAGGCGTCCCCGTGGCGCTCGTCGAGGCGATGGCGCGCGCCGTTCCCGTGATCGCTACCACGTCCGGGAGCGTAGGCGAACTCGTCGATGCTACCACCGGCCTCCTCGCAGCGCCCGGGAACCCGGCCGAACTCGCTGCGGCGATCGCCGATCTCCAGCGTGATTTTGCGCGCGCGAAGAAGCGCGCGGCGCGAGGCTTTACCCGCACCCTCTCGAGCCACGACGTGCATCGGCAGATGAAGATCTTGGCCCGCCTTCTGGCTTCTCCATCCACCGGCGTTGAAAGGACAACTGCGTGAACATCTCCGTTCTAGGACTGGGATATATAGGGCTTCCCACTGCGGCAATGCTGGCCCAAGCCGGGCACGTCGTGTACGGCTACGACGTCAACGGAGCGCTCCTGGAAGAGTTACGCGCGGGACGCGTCTCGATCGGGGAACCCGAAGTGCGCGCGCTCACCCAAGCGGCCATCGGGACCGGCCATCTGCTCGTACGCGACGTGGTCCCGCGGGCCGACGCATATATCGTCTGCGTGCCCACGCCCACGGTGGGGAATCGGCCCGATCTGCGGTGCGTCGAAGATGCGGCCGCGAGAATTGCGGCGGTCGCTCCGCGCGGCAGCATGATCGTCCTCGAGTCGACGGTGCCTCCGAGGACCACCGAACGCCTCTTCGAAGCCGCCTTTGCGTCGGCCGGGAAGCCGATCGATGAGATGTACCTCGCGCACTGCCCGGAGCGCGTATTACCCGGAGCGATCGTTCACGAACTCCGCAACAACGCCCGCATCGTCGGTGGCCGCCGGCCCGAGGACGCGCGCGTGGTGCGAAAGCTGTACGAGTCGTTTTGCAAAGGCGATATTACCGAAACCGACTGCGTTACCGCCGAGCTTTCAAAGGTGGTTGAGAATACCTATCGCGACGTCAACATCGCTTTCGCGAACGAATTGGCGCTGCTCGCGGAAGAATTGGGGGTCGACGTGTGGGAAACGATCGCCCTGGCGAACAGGCACCCCCGCGTCAACATTCTCGCTCCCGGCCCCGGTGTGGGCGGGCACTGCATCCCGGTCGACCCGCATTTTCTCTCCAATGCGAATCCGTTCGTAACCGAACTCATTCAAACCGCTCGGCGCGTCAACCATCGCATGCCGTATCGCATCGCCCATCGCGTCTGTGAATTTCTGCGGGGTGACGTCGTCGGAAAAAAGGTCGCGATATTCGGTGCCGCATACAAGCGAGATGTCGACGATGCGCGCGAGAGTCCGGCGCTCGATATCTTCGCGTTGCTACGCGAGCGGGGAATCGAGACCACCATGTACGATCCCCTGGTTCGTTCGTGTGGGGTTCCTCTAGCGTCATCGACGCAAGAGGCCCTTCGCGAAGCCGACGTGCTGGTGATCGCAACGGATCACACGCAGTTCGCATCGCTCGAACCGGCCGAGGTGATGGCGCTCATGCGCGGTCGCGCAATCGTTGATGCCCGGCGGATGCTCGATGCGGATCGGTGGCGTCGCGCCGGGTTCGATCTCTACGTGTTGGGCGAAAAGCCGCCTGTGGCCGCCGCTCGGGCTGCAGTCGCATGAAGCGCGGCGAATCCGGCGATGGCGCGCATGCGATCGGCTAACGCGCTCGCATCCGATGCCGCCCGCGAAGAACGGCCGGCCGTTCGACTGGTGGACGCACTACCGCCGAATCGCCTGCGCCAACTGGCGCTGGGCTTTCCCTTGGACTGGTCGCACCGGCGGTACTGGAGAGCTCCATCGGCGGTGCCCTTTCGCGGCGCGTACTACGTCGAGTGGTTCGCGGACAGCGGCGTGTACGGAGAAGAGTGGGACGGCAGACCGCGCGACGGCGATGGGGTCGTGCTGACGCAGGGCGTGCCGGCGTATCATCCGATCGGGATCGCGCAATATGCGCTGCATTGCTACGGGCGTTGGCTCGAGCGCGGAGATCGCGTCGCGCGCGAGTCTTTTCTCGCGCAGGCGCGGTGGCTGCAGCGGAACCAGCGTCGCGTCGGCCTCGTGGATGGGTGCTATCCTTTCCCGTTCCCGTGGCCGAAGTATAGGGCCGCTTCGGGGTGGCTTTCGGCCATGGCGCAGGGGGAAGCAATCTCGGTACTCCTACGCGCCGATTGGCTCGCGCCCGGCGTGGGATTCGCTGACGCGGCTCGCGCCGCCGCGAGGCCGTTCGATAGCGCGATCGAGCGCGGCGGCGTGGTCTTCAAGGACGGCCGCGACGTCTTTCTGGAAGAGTGCGCGGTACTGCCGGCGCCGCATATTCTCAACGGCTGCATCTTCGCGTTATGGGGCCTGTGGGAGTTGGAGCAGTTCGATCCGCAGTCGCGGCGGCAGGCGCTCATCGACGCGGTTCTGCAGACGCTCCTGCGCTGGATCGGCGACTTCGACACGGGCTGGTGGAGCCGGTATAGCCTGCAGCGGTCCAGCGGCGGACGAGAGCACCTCGCCACCCTCAAATACCATGCATTTCATATCGCGCAACTCCGCGTGCTCGCGGAGATGACGGGCGAGGAGCGTTTTGCACGGGTCGCGGAGCGTTGGGAGGGGTACGTCTCTCGTGGCGCCTCGCGAGCGCGCTTGCTTCTCGAAACGGCTCTATCGCTTCCGGAGCGCTTTGGTGCGGGCTGAGCACGTTCGCGTCGCCCTGTTGATCCTTGCGGAGGTCGCATGCGCGTGTTTTGCGTGGCGTTTCGCGATGCACGGCAAATGGATCGAGTCGGCGATCGTGTTTGCTAGCCCGGTGCTGGTCTGGCTGGCGCTTGCGCGTCCCGTCCTTTTCCCGTATGCGCTGTTCGCGCTTTTGGTCCCGTTCGATAACCTCCTTGGGATCGGCAGTTCGGGAACCGTCACGCGACTGCTGGGCTTGGCCAGCGGCGCCTGCTTTCTCTTCGCGATCGTTCGCACGCGCCGGGTTATCGCTCCCGGGGCCACGATTCTCTGGATTGCGGCGATGCTCTTGTATGGGGCGATAACGCTGGTGTGGAGCGTCGATCCGGCGACGGGGAATCTGGATTGGAGGACGCTCTTCGAACTAGGCGCGCTCTACACGATCGCATCGTTCGTCCCGATCCAGGCACGCGATCTGCGAGCGATCGTGATCGCGATCGTTCTTGGAGGCGTGATCGCCGGCTTGTTCGGCATCTACACGTTCCACGGCGAGCGCGGCGCGCTGCTCTCTGCCGACGCTACCGGAAGATTATGGTTTTCGTTCGGCGGCCACCGTCTCGACGTCAATCTTTTCGCGGACTCGTTGATTCTTCCGATCGCGCTATCGATGTGGGCGTGGTTGAACGCGCGGTGGGGGGCTTACAAGCTGGCCACGAGCGCGGGCCTGATCGTTATGCTCTACGCACTCTCGTTAACGGCTTCACGCGAATCGTTTCTGGCCGTCGGAGCGGTGCTCGCCGTTTTCGGCTGGCGCTCGCGATGGGGTGCTCGCGTCGTTCCCGTCCTTGCCGGACTGGCACTGTTCGGCTTGCTGAGCCCGACGGTTCGCCAGCGCTTCTCGGATGCGATATCGACGGGCGGAGCGGGGCGTTCGGCAATCTGGCACGTCGGCCTTAAAGCCTTCGAGCAACATCCCGCGTTCGGCTGGGGCTTCGGAAGTTTTGCGGATGCGTACAACCGCGCGTACTTGCAGGTCTTCCAACATTACGACGCCGGATGGACCCGTGCGTCGCATAATCTCTTCGTCCACTACGGAGTAGAAGGGGGAATCTGCGCGATCGTCTTGGTGCTGGCGGTCTGGATATCGCAATGGAGGCAGGCTCGCGACCTGCGCGCGGTCTCGTCGCTGGCCGATCTTTCGACCGCGCTCTGCGCGGCGCTCGCGGGACTCTTTATTGCCGCGATGTTCATCGATCTCTTCGCCACGAAAACCCTATGGCTGGCGTTTGCCCTCATCGCGCAAGCGCGCTCGGCTGCCGTTGTCGCCCAGGGAGGAGAGCGCGACGTACCGGTGCCGGCGCATGCGCCTCGGGCCGCGGCTGCCGTAGCCGCGCTACTCGTCGCGATCGCTCTCCCGGGGGTCGTACGCGCCGACGCGATACCCGCCCACGTTCGGACCTATCTGTACTACACGGCGGCGAACACGAATACGAAGATTCCCGCGCGCTTCATGGCGCGGTACGCGACGTTTATTGAAACCGCGGGCGGACATGCAAGCCGCGTGCGCGCTTTTAGAGCCGCCGGCGGAGAGTACGCGCTCTCATATGCCGACCCCACCTTTATCCCGTACTGCGAACCCCCGTTTGTGCCTCCGGCTGGGCGTTGCGCAGGCCCCATAGGCAACGATCCCGCGCTGACGGAGAGCGCGTGGCTCCATACCGCCGGCGGCGTGCGCTTGCACCGGCCGGACGCCTATACGGGCGAGTATCAAGAGATACTCGATCCTCTCTCGCCCGAGGTGACGCGTGCCGTACGCCGCTATACGCAGAGGCTTTCGGAGGCCGGCGTCAACGCCGCATTCTTCGACGAAACCGGCAGCGAACTCGATGGCGACTTTCCCTCATTTGGAGGGCGAGCGGCCGAAATCCCCACATCTCACGCCTGGTTTGTGGGAGAAGGCGCGATCGTCGCGGCATCCTCGCTTCCGGTGATCCTCAATGGCTCGGGGCCGGAATGGGGACCGGCGTACGGCGGCGCGATTGCGAGGCTGCCCAACGTGCTCGGGGTGAACTTCGAAGGGTGTTTCAGTAACGGGGCCATCGGGATGATGAACGTTCGATACGGCTATTGGGAGCGGATGCAGCGCGCGCTGCTGGCCGACGAACGTCTGCGCAAGTACGTCGTATGCATGATGAGCGGCCCGTTCGACCCGGCTCAACGCATCTATGCGCTGGCTTCGTGGTGGCTGACGTACGACGCGCGGTGGTCGGTCGCCGCTCCGGTGACCCGCGCGGCGGACGGCTATGCGGTCTATCCCGAGTACGATATCGTGCCGGAGGATCCGGAGCGCTCCGCCCACGCCACGGTCGCGCAGTTCGCAACCGGCGGGGTCTACGTCCGAACGTTCGCGCGCTGCTACGACCGCGGCGCACCGATCGGCGCTTGTGCGGCGGTCGTGAATCCCGACGTCGAGCCGCATACGATACCGCCTTCCCTGCGCGCGTTTTCGCGCGCGCTGACCTTGGATGACCGAAGCGTCTATACCGGCGGCGCGGTGCGGTGGCAACCGCGCACGTCGAATACGATCGGTCCCACCAGCGGCGAGATCGTACGCCGGTGAAGATTGCCGTCCTCTCTCAATTTTGTGCTCCCGAACCGTGTGCGGCGAGCCATCGCGTCTCGGCGCTCTGCGCCGCACTGCTGGAGCGCGGCCACGAGGTAACGGTGATCACCGGGTTCACAACCTTTCCCGCAGGAAAGCTGGACGCGAACGATCGTCACGTGCTGCACCGGGTCGAACATCGGGACGGCCTGCGGATCGTCCGTCTCCTGACGTTAGAGCCGGCCCGCGCGCGTGGTGGCCGATTGATGAGTTGGGTGACCGGTGCCGTCGCGTCGTCGATCTATCTGCTGCTCACGCGCGAGCGATTCGAGCGTATCGTCGTGACGGTCCCGCCGATCACGTTGGCGTTGCCGGCGCTGATCGGCCGGATGCGCCATCGCTGCATGCTCGTCACCGACGTGCGCGACGTCTTCCCGGACATCGCCGTTGCTATGGGTGAATGGCGCGAAGGCTCGCTCGTGGAGCGCGCCGTCGGGGGCCTCGCGCGCGTCTTGTACGCGGCTTCGCGACTCGTGGTTGCGGTAACGCAGACCGCGCTCGAGCAAATCAGCGTGCGCGGGGTCGACCGTTCTCGCCTCGTCTTGGCCCCGAACGGCTTCGATGAGGCGTCCATATCCGCTTGCGCCAACGCGCGGCGGGGGCCGTTCCGCGCGGTGTTTGCCGGAAACCTCGGGAT
>DAHUXY010000108.1 GCA_027315505.1 Vulcanimicrobiota bacterium
GTCGAAACGCTCGCGTTCGAAGCGCTCGATCAAAGCACGCGCAAAGCGCTTCGCTTCGGTGTCGCGTCCCGAATGGAGCGAGAGTGCTCCGCAGCAGCCTTGCCGCGGCGGCACGATAACGTCGTATCCCTCGGCCGTTAGAACGCGGATCGTCGCGGCGTTGACGTTGGGGAAGAAGGTGCGCTGCACGCAGCCCGCGACAAGCGCGACGCGACCGCGCGTGGTGGGTGCCGTCGCGCGCGTCAGCGCGGGGAGCGAGGGCTCCGTATCGCGCAACGTGACGGGAGGTGCGAGGGCTTCGAGCTGGCGCAGACGCGCGGGCAACCGCTGGAGCAGGCCGCTGCGGCGCACGGCCGACTGCAATCCGCTTCGCACGTAAAGCGAGAGTGGTATCGCGAGTATGCGCAGCCGCCCGGGATAGGGAAAGAGCGCAAAGATCATCGAGCGGAAGAAGCGATCGAACGGCGTTCGCGGCGCGATCGGTTCGAGCTTTGCGCGTTGGGCTTCGATCAACAGATCGTAGCGCACGCCCGATGGGCACGCGGTGACGCACCCCATGCATCCCAAGCACCGGTCGAAGTGCTCGGTAACCGTCGCATCGAGCGCGATCGCGCCCTCTTGCAGGCCCTTCATGAGATCGATGCGTCCGCGCGGCGAATCCATCTCGTTGCCCCAGGAGCGGTACGTCGGGCACGCCGGCAAACAGAATCCGCAATGCACGCAATCGGCGATCAGGTCGTTCATGCTGCGCGTTTCGCCGTGAGTTTCCACTAGATGCCTCCGACGAAGCGGCCCGGATTGCACAGACCCTTGGGATCGAAATTCGCCTTGAGCTGACGCATGATCGGCCACGAGGGCGGCGGGGCACCCCAGGCGTCTATCGCACCGCGTGCGGCGAGCGGCATCGCGTTCACCACGACGGTGCCCGCATCGAGATCGCTCCGCCAGCGCTCGATCGTCGCGGCGCTCAGCGCGTTCGCGGTCAGGATCGCGGAACCGATTGCCGGATAATAGATGCGGCCGATGCCGGCCATGTCGTTACGGGCAAGAAACTCGGCGAGCTTCGTGGGTGCCGCGCCGAGGTGTACGCGCCATGGAGCCTCGCAACGCGCGCTGCGTTCGCGCGCCTCCAGAAGCTCCAGCTCGGCCGGCGACGGCTGTGACGCATCGCAACGCAAGCGCTCCGCAATGCCGGTCATCGAGCGGACTTGCTCGTCAACCCCGCCGCGAAAACCGTCGAAGGCCACGACGCAATCGTACCGTTCGCCGCCGTCGTCGAACGCGACGATCGAGGTCGGCACGAGAGCGGCCTCGACGATGTCGGCGCAGACGCGCAGCACGCCGGCGGCGGTGAGGTTGCGAAGTGCGACGGCTGCGCCGTGTTCGCTGCGCGGGTGCACGCGCAGGGTCGCGCTGACGACCGCGCCGAGCGTCCCGAGCGCGCCGACCATCAGCTTGGGGATATCGAAGCCCGCGACGTTTTTGACGACCTTGCCGCCGCCGTGGGCGACGACGCCGTCGGGCCGCACGATCGCGATGCCGACGATGTTGTCCTTGATCGGGCCGAAGCGTAGCCGTCGGCGTCCGTAGGCATTCGTCGCGATCGCGCCGCCGATCGTCGTGCGATCGGGGTCGGGGACGTCGAATGCAAGAAATTGGTGATGTTCGGCGAGCACGGCGCAGACCGCGGCCACCGTCATGCCGGCTTCCACCGTGATCGTTTGATCCTCGGGCGCATAGTCGATCACGCGGTTGCAGGCAGTCGTTACGACGACGGTATCCAGCGTTCGCGGCGCATTCCCCAATTCGAGCTCGGTGCCGCCGCCCACAAACGCAAACGGCTTTCCGTCCGCGTAGAGGTCGCGTACCGCAGCCGCAAGCTCGCCGACGTCGGCGGGGGTGGCGACGTTGCGCGGTTCGACTCCGGCGATCGTCATCCGCGCCCGGCTACTTCGGCGAGTTCGGCCGCGTGCGGGTGATAGATGCCCGGCCGGTCCCCGCACAGACGCGGGGTCGGGAAGACTTTGTTGGGGTTAAAGATGACGTCGCGATCGAAGGCGCAGCGGACGAGTTGCATCGTCGCAAGGTCGTCTTCGGTAAAGAGATCGCCCATATACGCGGCCTTATCGAAGCCCACGCCGTGCTCGCCCGTAATCGATCCCCCATAGCGGATGCACGTCTTGAGGATCTCGCCGCCGACGCGTTCGGCCAGCGCCTCTTGGCCGGGGATGCGTCCGTCGTACAGAATCAGCGGGTGCAGATTGCCGTCGCCCGCGTGAAAGACGTTCGCGACGCGCAAACCCGCCTCCGATGCGAGGCGCGCGATATCGCGGAGCACCGCCACGATCTCTTTGCGCGGGATCACGCCGTCCTGCACGTAGTAATTCGGCGAGATCCGGCCCATAGCGGCGAACGCGCCCTTGCGGCCCTTCCACATCAATGCCCGTTCGCCGTCGTCGCGCGGGGAGCGGATCTCGATCGCGCCCGCCGCGCGCAACGCGGCGATTGCCGCGTCGGCGGTATGCTCGACCTCGGCGGCCACGCCGTCGACGTCCATCAGCAGCGCGGCCCCGACGTCGAGGGGCCAATCGACGCGCGTGGCGGCGACGATCGCTTCGATTGCGAGTTGGTCCATCATCTCGATGGCGGCCGGCACGATCCCCGCCGAAATGATGGACGAGACGGCAGCGCCCGCTTCGTCCGTGGTCGGGAAGGTGGCAAAGATCGTGCGGGTGGCCTGCGGCGTGCGCAAGATTCTGACGAGGACCTCGGTGACGATGCCGAGGAGTCCCTCGCTACCGACGAAGACGCCCATGAGATCGTAGCCCAGCGTGTCGGGCTCGCCCCCGTGCGCGCCGACCGAGACGATATCGCCTTCGGCCGTGACGATGGTCGCGCCGACGGCGTGATTCACGGTGAACCCATACTTGAGGCAATGCGCTCCGCCGGAATTCTCGGCGACGTTGCCGCCGATCGAACAGACGCTCTGCGAGGAGGGGTCCGGGGCGTAGTAATAGCCGGCAGCCGCGAGGTGCCGCGAGATATTGAGATTGATGACGCCGGGCTGCACGCGCATGCGCCGGTTGGGGAGATCTACCTCGAGAATGGCCTTCATGCGCGAGAGGCCGATTACCACGCATCCTTCAACCGGTAGCGCGCCCCCGGAGAGCCCCGTCCCGGAGCCGCGCGGAACGATCGGCATGCCGAGCGCCCGCGCGAGACGCACGCAAGCCGCAACCTGTTCGGTCGTTTCCGGCAAGACCACGACGGCGGGGCGCACGCGAAAGCCCGGCAACCCGTCGGCCTCGTACGTCCGCAGCTCGCTGCCCTCGGTGATCGTGTTTCGCTCACCGACAATCGCGATAAAATCCGAAACGGCCGCCATGGCACGTGGGTTCTGTGGGCGGACGCGAGCACCTCGCCAGCGCGACGCCGCACAGGAGGTAACGACTGGGCGCTGGCTTAACGGCGTGGGATGGTGTTTTTGCGTTCGCTCGCGATGGCTTGTGCGCTCGCCGCAATTGCGGCAATTCCGGCGATGGCGGCCGCGCCGCCGCTGATCCTGCAGTCGCCCACCGTGAGCCGAACGCAGATTGCGTTCGTGTACGGAGGCGACATTTGGACCGTGGGTCGCGGCGGCGGAGAAGCGCGCCGGGTCGTGACCGGGTACGGGCTTGCGAGCGCGCCGTTTTTCTCCCCCGACGGTTCGACGATTGCCTTCAGCGCGAACTATAACGGCAACACCGACGTATACGCGGTCCCCGCAAGCGGCGGCGAACCCCGCAGGCTGACGTACCATCCCGATCCGGATATCGTGGTCGGCTGGACGCGCGACGGGAGCAAGATTCTGTTTCGCTCCAATCGCAACAGCAGCAACGACTCGAACCAGCTCTACACCATCTCGCGCAACGGTGGCATCGCAACCGAACTGCCGCTGCCGGATGCCCAGGCCGGTTCGTACTCCCCCGACGGTACGCACCTGGCGTACGTGCCGAACGCGCAGTGGGAACCGTTTTGGCAAGGCTATCGCGGCGGCCAAACCACGCCGATCTGGATCGCCGATCTCGCCGACTCCTCGATCGTCAAAATTCCCCGCAACAACTCGAACGATCGCGACCCGATGTGGATCGGAAAGACGATCTACTTCCTCTCCGATCGCCAGGGTCCGTACACGCTCTACGCCTACGATACGCAACATCGCACCGTACGGCGGCTCGTTTCGAATCAGCATGGCTTCGATGTCGTGTCGGCATCAGCCAACGACGGGACGATCGTCTACTCGCAGTTCGATGCGATTCACACGTACGATCCCGCGACGCATACCGATCGCGCGATTCCGATTCGCGTCGCTGCCGACATGCCGCAACTCCGCCCGCATTGGATTTCGGTAGGGACCCAGATTCAGAACGCGGCTATTTCGCCGAGCGGCGTGCGCGCGGTGTTCGAGGCGCACGGCGATATCCTCACCGTTCCGGCCGAACACGGCGACGTCCGCAATATCACGGCGACGCCCGGCGTCGAAGAGCGTGACCCGGCGTGGTCGCCTAACGGCAAGTGGATCGCCTACTTCTCCGATGCCTCGGGCGAGTATACGCTCCACGTTAAAGACCAACTCGGTCTCAAGCCGGATAGCGTCTTTACGCTGGCTCCCAACCCCTCATTCTATTATTCGCCGACGTGGTCGCCGGACAGCACCAAGATCGCCTACGCGGATAAACATCTCGGCCTGTACTACATCGATATTGCGGCAGCGCATCCGCACGCCGTGAAGATGGCGGAACAGCCTTACGAATCGTTCTCGCCCAACCCGTTCCAGGGCTCGTGGTCGCCCGATAGCCGCTACGTGGCGTATACGAAACAGTTGCCGAGCTTTCTGCACGCGATCTTCGTCTACGACACGCGCGACGGGCGCTCGTACCAAATCACCGACGGCATGAGCGATGCGACGAGTCCGGCCTTCGATAAATCCGGCAAGTATCTCTATTTTCTTTCGAGCACCAACACCGGATTCTCAAGTTACGGGCTCGACATGGAGAGCGATCAGCGGCCGACCTCGAGCAGCGTTTACGTCGCGGTGCTCCAGGCGCATACCGCATCGCCCGTGGCTCCGCTGACCGCCGATGAGACGACCTCCGAGGAGCCCGCTCCTAAACCGAAGGCGCCGGTTGCGGCCGCGAAGCCTGCCCCCTCGCACGCAACCGCGCCCATCGATTTCGCCGGTATCCTGCAGCGCATCGTCGCGTTGCAGATTCCCGACGCCAATTACGTGCAGCTCGAAGCGGGAACCGCCGGAGCGATTCTCCTCGGCGAAGCGCCCCTGGCCAGCGTCGATCCCACCGCTCCGGTTATGAGCGTGCTGCGCTTCGATACGGCCTCGCGCAAGGTCGTGCCGCTCGCATCGGGCGTCTCGGATTTCAGCGTGGCATTCGATGGAAAGAAGATGCTCGTCGGTCGCGGGAAGAGTTGGTCGATCGTATCGGCCACTGCCGCTGCCAAGCCGGGCGAAGGCGCGTTGAATACCGCGGCGATGGAAGTCTATTCGATACCGCGCGAGGAGTGGGCGCAAATGTATCGAGAGACCTGGCGCATCGAACGCGATTTCTTCTACGACCCGCACTATCACGGGCTCGACATCGCGGCTGCGGAGAAACGCTTTGCCGTATTTCTTCCGGGGCTGGCGTCGCGCGACGATTTTACCTATCTCACGCACGAGATGATCAGCTATCTCTCGGTCGGCCACCTCTGGGTGTACGGCGGCGAGGCGCCGACGATGCGTCAAGTCTCCACCGGCATGCTCGGCGCCGACTACACCGTATCCGGCGATCGCTTCCGATTCGCAAAAATCTACAACGGTGAAAATTGGAACCCGCAACTGCGCGCGCCGCTCACGCAGCCCGGCGTTGACGTGCGCGTCGGCGACTACCTGCTCGCCGTCAACGGCAAGCCGGTCCACGCCGATAAAGAAGTGTACTCGTACTTTGAAGAGACCGCCGGCAAGCAGACCACGATCGAGGTGGGCCCGAATCCAAACGGAACCGGCGCGCGCGACGTCACGGTCGTTCCGGTCGCAAACGAATTTGCGCTGCGCAACCTCGCCTGGATCGAACACAATCGCCGGCTGGTGAGTCGCTTGAGCGGCGGAAAGCTCGCGTACGTGTATATGCCGGACACGGCGTACGGCGGGTTTACGAACTTCAATCGCTACTTTTTCGCGCAGGTCGATCGAGAAGGCGTCATCCTCGACGAGCGTTACAATCACGGCGGGCAAATCGCCGACTACGTCATCGACGTGCTAAGCCGCAAGGCCGATGCGATCATCAAAGGCCGCGACGGACGCACCTACCTGGATCCGCCGCTCGCCATCTTCGGCCCGAAAGTCATGGTGATCAATCAGTACGCGGGCTCCGGCGGCGACGCAATGCCATGGCTCTTCAAGAAGGCTGGGCTCGGCCCGCTCGTCGGGGTGCGTACCTGGGGTGGCCTGGTCGGCATCGGCGGCTATCCGCCGCTGATGGACGGCGGGGGCGTCATGGCGCCGCGCGTGGCCATCGGCGGGCTACACGGACACTGGGAAGTTGAAGGCCACGGCATCTCGCCAAACGTCGAGGTGCAGCAAGATCCCAAGCTCGTGCGCGAAGGGCACGATCCGCAACTCGAAGCTGCGGTGCGCACCGCGATGCAGATGTTGCGCGAACACCCGCTGCCGCATTACACGCCGCCGCCGTTCCCCAACCATCATCCGCACCTGCCACCGCGTTGAAGCTGCACGTCACGAACGGCGATGCCGTCCTGCATCTCTTCAAAAAAGCGGGCATCCTCGGGACGCATATTGCGTGGCGGGATGCCCTGTACGAAGGCCCCGTTCCGGCGGCGCTATCGCTAGCCGAATTGAGCCGCGTGCGCGCGCAATATGCGGCTTCGCGCGGGTATGGGAGCGCGATCAAACTCTTCCACGAGTTTGCCGCGCGGGACGCCGCCATCGCGCGGGCGTCCGCATACGAGGAGGTGGTGCTCTGGTTCGAGCACGATCTCTTCGACCAACTCCAGATCCTTCAGGTACTCGTGATTCTCGACGCGCTCGATCTGGAACCGGGAAAAATCTCGCTGGTGCAGAGCGATGCATATCTGGGTTCGCTGACGGCAGACGAACTTTCGGCGCTCTACCCGCGCCGCAAGACCGTCACGAACGGTATCATCTCGGCGGCAAAGCGCGGGTGGGACGCGTTCACCGCAAGCGATCCCGAAACGCTGCTCGCGCACACGCACATCGATTTTCACGGGCTTCCCTTCATGCGGACGGGGCTGCGCCGTTTGTGTGAGGAGTATCCCGGGCCGGATGACGGGCACTCGCGCTCGCAGCGGCAGGCGCTTGCCGCGGTTGCACAGGGGCCGGCGCTCAAGGCAGAGGAGCTCTTCGGGCGCGCCCAAGGGCGGGAAGAGGCGGCGTTTTTCGGCGATGCGAACTTTTATGCGGTGCTGGACGACTTGCGGAGCCAACCCGCGCCATTGATCGAAGGGGCCGACGGCTTCATCGCGACCACGCCGCTCGGGCGCCGGGTGCTGGGCGGCGATGCGGACTGGCTGGAGGAGGGCGGCAACGCGGACCGTTGGATCGGCGGCGTGCACTTGACGCCCGGGCGGCGCCTGCGCTTCGATGCCGATGCCGGGATCTTCCGCTCGTGACCGTGCGCGAATTGGTCGAGGAACTCGTCGGGGCCTGGCAAGCGAACGATGCCCAGCGTGCCTCGGCGTTCTTCGCGATCGACGGGGTCTACGCCGAATCGGGCCGGCCCGCGATCGAGGGACGCGAGGCCATTCTGGAGCATTTTCAACGATTCTTCCGGGATGGGCCGGCCTGGAGAATCGAAATCGACGAGATCGTGGCCGAGGATGATCGCGCGGCCGTCGCGTATCGCTTTTCCATAAAAGGCCGTCCCGGCGATTGGCGAGAACGCGCGGGTTGTGCACTCGTCCGGCGCGAGGGCGGCCTCATATCCCTTTGGCGCGAGTACCACGGTTAGGAGACGATAGACCTCATGCCCCACGATGAACTAAGCATCGATATTAAATCAGAGAATCACGGCGAAGCCTTGGTGTACGCGCTGCGCGGAAGCTTGGATATCGCGACGTCGCCTTCGGTGCGCGCCGCGCTCACCGAAGCGGCCGCAAACGGCAAACACGAGATCGTCGTCGATCTCACCCAGCTCGAATTTCTCGATTCGACGGGCCTGGGCGCGTTGATCGGCGCGCACCGCCGCGCACTCGAAAACCACGGCACGCTGCGGTTGGTCGTAAGCGAAGGGCCGATATTGCGCTTGCTGAACATCACCGGCCTCATCCGCGTCTTGCCGGTATACCATAACCGTGTCGACGCGTTAGGCGATCACGCGCGCGTAGCCGCGGCGTTGTAGTTCGCGTAGGCTTCGTCGAGCAGTTCGACGACGTGCGCTACGCGCACGTCGTCGCCGCGTTCGCGGAGCCCGGCCATGACCTGCAAGGCACATCCCGGATTAGCGGTCGCGACGATGGTTGCGGCCGTTTCTACGATATGGCCGACCTTGCGCCGTTGCAGGCGCCCGGCCATCTCCGGTTGCGTCAGATTGTAAATGCCCGCGCTGCCGCAGCAGACGGCGCTTTCGTCCATCTCGCGCAACGTTAATCCGGGGATCTGCGCGAGCAGCCGGCGCGGTGCGGCGCTCACGCGCTGCGCGTGGACCAGATGGCAGGGCTCTTGATAGGTGACGAGGGCATCGATGCGCCCGATATGCGAATCGAGTTGCATCGCATCGAGTACTTCGGTGATATCGCGCACGCGGGACGAAAAGCGTTCGGCGCGCTCGTGCCACTGCGGGTCGCCTGCCAAGAGGTCGCCGTACTCCTTGAGCGCGCTCCCGCAACCCGCCGCGTTGACGACGTACACGTCCGCTCCGCTGCGTTCGAAGGCCTCGATATTCCGCTTTGCAAGCTCGCGCCCAAACTCCATCTGCCCGGTGTGCACGGCGATCGCACCGCAGCAGCCTTGCGCGCGCGGCACGGTCACCGTGAGCCCGGCGCGACGCAGCATCCGGATGCTCGCCTCGTGGACGTTGGGGAAAGCAACGTGCATCACGCAGCCGGTGTGCAAAAACGCGACGCCGAGCGATGGCTGCGCTTCGAAGCGCTGGCCGTTCGCGACGAAGAAGCGATTGGGGATCCGGGGCGCGAGCGCGGCCGCATCTTTGAATCCGGTGCGTTCGGCGATCCACATCACGCCGCTGCGTTGGGCCCATCGCAGGAGCTTTGCCGCAAGACGCATGGTCGCCGGGTTCGAAAACAGCGTGCGTAGCGCAAAACGCCGCAGCGCGCCTTGAGGGGCCGAACGCGTCGGAGCGACCGCGGTCTCGATCTGTGAACGCGATCGCTCGAGGAGGGAGCCGTACCGAACGCCGGACGGGCAGGCCGCTTCGCACGCCCGGCAATCCAAGCACTCGGACATCTGTTCGACGAAGCCGGGGCTGAGCAGCGGGAGCTCGCCTTCGGCGACGGCTTTGATCAGACTAATTCTGCCGCGAGGGCCCGAGGTTTCTGTCATAGTCTCTAGGTACGTCGGGCAGGTCGGCAGGCACAGCCCGCATCGGACGCATGCATCGTAGACTGCCGCCGATGGAATATCGGCGCCGGAGAAGCCGGGTTGGCTGGCCTCGATCATGCGACCGACCATTCGCCCTGCATGAGCGCAACTTCTTCCGCGCGAAGAGGTTGCGTCGCACCCTTACCTGGAGGTTTCTCGCCGTGGCTGACACCGTGACCACCGAATATGCGCTCTCGACCGAACCGAAGCTCAAAGCCTTCGTCGCCGACGTTCTCGAAAAGGTGGGCGTGGCGCGGGATCAGGCCGAGGTCGTCGGCGACGTCTTGGTGGCCGCCGATATGCGCGGCGTGGAATCGCACGGCGTCGCGCGCCTGGATTCGTATTACGTCGCGCGCCTGCGTAATGAATTGATGAAGGCGAAGCCCAATTACGAAATCGTGCGCGAGACCGAGACGACGGTGCTCTACGACGCCGACAACGGGCTCGGGCACCCGGCCGGCAAGCTCGCCATGGAGAAGGTGCTCGAAAAGGCTAAAAAACACGGCTCGGCGTTCGGTGCGGTGCGCAACTCCAATCACTACGGTATCGCGGGATACTATGCCATGATGGCGCTCGAGCACGATATGATCGGCATGGCTTCGACGAACTCGGTAAAATACGGCGCCCCGACGTTCGGCAGAGACGTGCTCTTGGGCACCAATCCGCTCGCGTTTGCGATCCCGGCGGGCAAGGAGCCGGCATTCGTCCTCGATTTCGCGACAACGACGGTCCCCAAGGGCAAGCTCGAAGTCTACAAGCGCAAGGGCTTGCCGCTCAAAGACGGCTGGGCGATCGACGAGCGCGGTGAGATGACCGTGGATCCCGATGCCGCATTGCGCGGCGCGCTGCTCCCACTGGGCGGATTCGGGACGGATCATTCGGGGCATAAGGGCTACGGGCTC
>DAHUXY010000078.1 GCA_027315505.1 Vulcanimicrobiota bacterium
CATCGACTCGTATTTACACAAAGTCGTTCTTGGCGTCGTGATCTTGCTCGCCGTCATCCTCGACGAGCTGCGCAAGCGTTATCTTTCGAAGGCTTAGCTGCGTGCTAGTGTAGCGAACCGCGGCGGGCCTGTGGTGCGCTCGGGGGACGCCATAAAATTTCATCCATGAAATTTTATAGCTCGAGCACTTTTTCGACAGAACAAAGTTTTGAAGTGGCCATCCTGGCCAGGTCGAAAAAGCTGCACGCCCCCGATCGCACCGCAGGCCCGCCGCGGCTCGCTACACCGCCACGCAGCTAAGCCTTCGAAAGATAGCGTTTGCGCAGCTCGTCGAGGATGACTGCGAGCAAGATTACGACGCCAAGAACGACTTTTTGTAAATACGAGTCGATGTTGAGCAGGTTCATCGCGTTGTAGAGCAAGCCGATGAGCAGCGCTCCGAAGAACGTGCCGATGATGCTGCCCTGCCCGCCCATGAGGCTCGTGCCGCCCACGACCACGGCGGCGATCGCTTCGAGCAATTCGTCGCCGGTGCCCGTTTGGGGCGAGCCGGATCCGAACAGCGCCATGTAGAGAAAGCCGACGATGGCGGCGCACATGCCGCTGATCACGTAGACCAGCGTTTTGATGCGAGCGGTGTTCACGCCGGCCAGGCGCGCGGCTTCTTCGTTTCCGCCGATGGCGAAAACGTATCGTCCGAATCGCGTGCGCGTGAGAATGACGGTGAAAATCGCGATGACGACGATCATCCAAATGACCGGCGTCGGAATGCTGGGCAGGTGGAGCGCTTTGGTGAGCGGGCCGAGGAACGAGCCGTAGCCGACGCCGGCGAAGGCCTCCGCATTGGTCAACGCGACGGGCCGGCCGTGCGAGATGATGTATGAAAGCCCGAGGGTGACTTCGAGCATCGCGAAGGTCGTGATGAACGGGGGCAGGTTGAGTTTGACGACCGGGACGGCGTTGACGTAGCCCGCCGCGGCTCCCACGGCTAGGCCGGCCAGCAGCGTCACCGCAAGGAGCGGGATGCCGCCGATGTGCAGACTATTGGCGACGATCGCCATGACGACGCCCGTGAGCGAGACGAGGGAGCCGATGGAGAGATCGATACCGGCGGTGATGATGACGAACGTTTGGCCGATGCCCAGAATGCAGTTGTAGGTGATTTGGCGCAGCACGCGCACGATGTTGCTCGGCTGCAAAAACGTGCCGTGCGCGGCGACGTTCACCACGATGACGAGGACGGTCAATACCGCGAGCGCGGCGACGATTCGCACCCAATAATTTCGCAACGCTACGGTCATCGCACGGCTCCCGTCGCTGCGGCGATAACGGCGGCCGGAGTGGCCTGTTCGCGCGAGAATTCGGCCGCGCTCCGGCCTTCGCGGATAGCCAGAATGCGGTGCGATAATCCCAAAACTTCGGGTAACTCGCTCGATACCATGACGATGGCAGCTCCCTGTTGTGCGAGGGTGAGGATGAGCGCATAGATCTCGGCTTTGGCGCCGATATCGATGCCCCGGGTTGGTTCGTCGAACAAGAAGACGCGCGCCGTTCCGAGCAGCCACTTCGCGAGGACGACCTTCTGCTGGTTGCCGCCCGAGAGCGTGCGAACCGGTTGTTCGGGCCCGGTCACGCGGATGCGCAGCTCCTCGATTTTTTGCTCCGCGGCGGCGCTCTCGCGCGTGCGATCGATCAGCAAATCGCGATTGATGAATTGCGCGAGGTGCGCGAGGGAAATATTTTCGCGCACGGTCATTCCGAGAACCAGGCCTTGGCCTTTGCGGTCTTCGGTGATAAAGGCGATACCGGCCGCGATGCCTTCGCCGGGCGTTCGCAAGCGTTGGGGCTTGCCGTCGATGGCGATACTGCCGCTCTGCACGACGTCGGCGGCGGCGATGGCGCGCAGTATTTCGGTGCGGCCGGCACCCACCAATCCCGCCAGGCCGACGATCTCTCCCGCCCGCACGCTGAAACTCACATTGTCGATAACGCCGGTGCGCGTGAGGCCGCGGACGTCGAGCACGACCGGAGCGCCGGCCGGAACCGGCGGCGCAACGGGATAATGCGCGTCGACCGTGCGGCCGACCATGGCGCGAACGATGTCGCCGGCCGGAAAATCGGCCGTAGCGCGCGTCTCTATCGCGCGGCCATCGCGCATCACGGTAATGCGATCGGCGATCCGCGGCAGCTCTTCCATGCGGTGCGAGATGTAGATGACGCCGACGCCCGCGGCCTTGAGCTTGGCGATGATCGCGAAGAGGCGATCGACTTCTCGATCGGTCAGCGCCGCGCTGGGTTCGTCCATGACGATGATGCGCGCGTGCTTGGAGAGCACTTTCGCGATCTCGACGATCTGCTGTTGCCCAACCGACAGGCGCATGGTTGCAACGTCGAGCGGAATCTCGATGCCCAGATCGCCGAGCACGCGCGCGGCCCGCGCGCGTGCCGCCGCGTGGTCGAGCAAGCCGCCGCGGGTGGGCTCGCTACCGAGGACGATATTCTCCACCGCCGTGAGGTGCGGCACCAGATTGAACTCTTGATAGATCATACCGATGCCCAGTGTCTCGGCAGCGTGCGGCGATTCGTTGCGAACGGTACGCCCGTCCACGATGATCTCGCCCTCGTCGGCGGTCTGCGCTCCCGCCAGGATCTTCATCAGGGTCGATTTGCCCGCGCCGTTCTCGCCGACCAGCGCGAGGACTTCGCCCGCGTGGAGCGTGAGCGAGACATCCGAAAGCGCGCGGACACCGGGAAAAGATTTCCCGATGTCGCGCATTTCGAGCAGCGGAGCTGTTGCCAGGGTAGTCAGCGGTTAGGGCGCCTTCGACGCGTCGGCTTTGGTATACGAACCTACGCCGACCTTCACCAGATACGGTTCCTTCTTGCCGGCGAAGTAATCGTGAATCGTATCGATGGTCATCGCGCCGATCTTCTCCGGATACTGGATGGCATCGCCGTACATCTGCCCGGCTTTGATGGCGGCGCGGGCTTCGGGCGTGGCGTCGTAACCGACGATGGCAATCTTGCCGGTAAGGCCGGCCGCCTTGACGGCGGTGAGCGCTCCCAGCGCGGAATCGTCGTTGATGCCGAATACGCCGCTGAGATGCTTGTGCGACTGCAGAATATCGCCCATGTCGCTGGCGGCTTTATCGCGCTGCCCGCCCGCATCGACGTCCGCCACGACCATGACGCCCGGACAATGCGTCGCGAGCGCTTTGCGGAAGCCCTTGACCCGATCCTGAACGCTGGTCACTTCGGGTTCGTCGATGATTGCCACCGTCCCGGCCTTGCCGACCGCCTGGCAGATGAGTTCGCCCGCCTGCATGCCGCCTTGGATGTTGTCGCTGGCAATGTGCGCCACGACGTGGCCCTGCTTGCTCACGCTCGCGATATCGGCCGTAAAGACGGGGATGTTGGCCCGGTTGGCCTCGGCGATCGCGCTGCCGATGGCGGTGGAATCGTACGGCGTCAGGACGATGGCATCGACCTTCTTCGTAATGAAGTCCTCGACTTGGCTCTGCTGGACGCTATTATCGCGATTGGCATCGACGACGGTGAGCGCGTAACCGTACTTGGCGGCCTCCGAGCGCATGCCGGCCTCCATGTCCTGGTAGAACTGGGCCTCGCGGTTCTGGATTGAGACGCCGATCGTCTTGGTGATGGCGGCCGGGCTGCCGCCGGCGGACGCCGTGGTGGCCTTCGAGCCGGAATTCGAGCATGCGGAGACCGCGATGCACAGGGCAGCGATCAGCGTGGAGCGAGCGTAGTTCAAGCGTGGTCTCCTTCAAGAGAAATCGGTCAGCGCAGGTGGTTGGCTAACGGCGTTCGCTGGCCTTCGTTGTCCACAGCACCCGACATTTCTCTTGTGCAATCTGTGGAGAAGCCTAACGGAACCTTTTCCACCTCGCAGGCTCGGCCGCCCGGCGCAAGAAGCGGCGCGCATGGACCACAAGAATCTCGCCTCGGTCACCGACGAGGCTCAGAGCGGGGGCGTCCGTGCCGCCGTGCTCGGCGTCAACGACGGCTTGGTGACCAATCTCGCGCTCATTCTCGGCGTTGCGGGGGGTTCGTCGAATGCCGACCTGGTGAAGCTGGCCGGCCTTGCCAGCTTAGTGGCCGGCGCCTGCTCGATGGCCGTCGGAGAGTACGTCTCCATGAAGGCACAGGTGCAGTTGCTCGAGCGAATCGTGCGCTCGGTCCGTCGGGCATTCACCGACCCGGGCGAGCGTACGGCAGCCGTCAAGATCGCCTTCGAGCGCGAGGGGCTCTCGCAGGACGTGGCCAGCGAAGCGGCCCGCGATCTTTGCAACGACGAAAACGCCTGCGTGCAGCTCTACTCACGCGCCGTTCTGGGCATCAATCCCGGCGAGCTGGGCTCGCCCTGGGTTGCCACGTTCGCATCGCTGGTGACGTTTGCGCTCGGAGCGTGCGTGCCGCTCGCGCCGTGGTTCTTCTTCGCTCCGCATATCGCTACCACGATATCGATCGCGGTTTCGCTGGCGTGCGCGTTCGCCATCGGAGCGCTGTTGGGCTATTATACCGACCGGCGCATCCTCCGCGGCGGCCTGCGCCAACTCTTCGTGATCGTCTTAGCCGCCGGCATCACGTACGGTTCCGGGCTGCTCTTTCACGTCGCCGTGCATTGACCCGATCGAGGGATTGCGCTAACTCGGAAGGACGAAGGCGACGATCTGGTCGGCCTCGCGGTGATTGGTCCACCACGTATTTCCGTCCCAGGCTAAACCGCGAGCGCGAAACGGGACGAGCGCCACGTCCTGCGGCTTCGACGACGGGTCGGCCAGATCGATGCGCGTGATCCAGTAGTCGCCCGCATCCTCGTCATCGGTTCCCAGAACGCATGCCATCGCGTTCACCACACCGACGCCCGCGACGCCGTGGGGCGCGTCGTAGCGACGCACGACCTCGCCGGCATCGTCGAGTAAGAGCAGCCGTTTGTTGTACCATTGCGCGAGCAGCAGTTGCCCCTCGTAGCACGCCAGATGCGAACCGGTGTCTTCCGGGCACGGCGTGCCGTTGGGCGCGAAGCCGGCCTCGCGCGTATAGCGGCGGATGATCCGTGTGTCGTCGCTCGTTTCGCCGCACGTCATCGCCAGTACGCCCTCGCAATACACCATGCCCCACGGCATGCCCGGCGGATCGATCTCGCCGACTTTTTCGAACGCGTCGCGATCGATCACATCGATGCGACGCGTCGTTTTGGACGAAACCCAAAGCTGCCGGCCGTCCGTGGCAATCGCATGGGGCTCGGGAGAGAACGCCGGTAAGCGGTCGAGTTCGAGAATTGGAGCAAGCATCGTCGTGGCCTTTGCCGCCGGTTGGGGCTCGAACCTTCCAAGCGCTCGCAAAATCGGC
>DAHUXY010000170.1 GCA_027315505.1 Vulcanimicrobiota bacterium
GAAGCGTGCGCGCGCACTGCGGCACGAGGACGAGGAACTGGTCGATCTCTTCGACTGTGGTATACCCATGCGGCGAGACGCGAATCCCGCCCGGACGCCACGTGGTGATCGCGCCCTCGCGTTGGATCGCCTTACCGAGAGCGACGCTTGGCACCCCTTGCAAGGAGAACGCTACGATGCCCGAAGAGATTCCCTCGCCCCGCTCCGTGTGCAGGGTCGCTCCGATGCGCCGCAGGCCTTCGCAGAGCCGGTCGGTCAGTGCCAGAACGTGCGCCGCGACCGCCTGCCGGTCGCAGCGTTCGAAGAGGCCGATCGCGCGATCGAGCGAGAGCGCGCCGATGAAGTTGGGCGTGCCTCCTTCGAACCGGGACGCATCGCGCGTATAGGGCTGATCGTAGTTGAGAAAATCCCACATGTCATCCATCGATCGCCAGCCCGGCGCCGCCACGCCCAATCGATCGAGCAATTGCTCCCGAATATACAAGAAGCTCACCCCTTGGAGCGCCATCATCCACTTCGCGCCGCCTGCGTAGAGTGCGTCGATACCGCACGCGCGCACGTCCACCGAAAAGGCTCCCAAGCCTTGAATGGCATCGACGCAGAGCAGCGCACCCGCCTCGTGTGCGACGTCGGCGAGAGCCGCCAGGTCGTGACGATAGCCGTCCGCAAAATTCACCCACGACACCGCAACGATGCGCGTCTGCTTGGTAATCTCGCGCCGTAGCACGTCGGGCGTAAGGCGCACGTTCGCGCCGCCAAGGCAGCGCACGCGCACGCCGCGGTCGCGTAGCGCAAGCCACGGTATCGCGTTCGACGGAAACTCGTTGCCACACAGCAACACTTCTTCATCGGCTTGCCAATCGAGGCCGCCGGCCAGCGCGTTCGCGCCGTCTCCGGTGTTGCGAAGCACCGCTATTTCGTGAGCGCCGGCACTGATAAAACGCGCGATGCTCGCGCGATACTCCGGCAGCTTCGCCTCGTAGGGAAATACGCCCATCACGCCGCCGCTCGCGTGATCGGAAACGAACGCCGTCAATGCGGCGGCGCTCGATCGCGGTAAGACCCCGACGGCTGCGTGGTTGAGGTAGATGAAGCGCTCGGTTACGGCAAACTCATCGCGGGGAAGCGGGGGAGTACTCACGCCTCGCCGATCATATCCTTCGTGTGCCATGCGATATTGACGGCCCGGTCGCCGACCCGCTCGAGCCACGCCAGCACGAACAGATATCGCGTACCCGCGCGGACCATCTCCGGATCGGCCTGCATCTCTTCTTGCAAGAGCTTGATGCTGCGCTTGTAGAGCCTATCGACTTCGTCGTCGCGTTCGATTACTGCGGTGCCGAGTTCGGAGTCGTGCTCGGTATAGGCGCGCATGGCATCGAGCAGCATCGCGTGCGCGACGCCGGCGATGCGATCGATCTCCACCTTCTGCGGGCGCATCGTCTGGTCGGCGAGTTTGATGGCGTTCTTCGCGATGTCGACCGCGTAGTCGCCGACCCGCTCGAGGTCGGTCGCGATTTCGAGCATGGCCGCGATCTCGCGCAACTCTCCGGCCACCGGCTGTTGGCGCCAGATGAGTTCGATACAGTGCGATTCAATTTTTCGGCGCAGATCGTCGACGACGTCGTCGCCCGCGACCACGCGGCCGCCGGCCGTCGCATCCCGGCGTTCCAGCGCCTCGACGGCAATCCGAATCGCATCGCCGACGAGCGCGCCCAGGCGCACGACGTCGAGTCGTGTCCCCTCCAGTGCTTCGTGGTACGCAGCTCGCACTTCTCGAACCCCTCCTACTTTTACGACAGGCCATAGAGGCCCCAAAGGTGCCTGTACCGCAACGCAACGAAAGCACCTGCGCTCTTTATACAACGATAAGAATAGGGAAGGAACACCTCGTGGCAGAGATCCGTACCGTCGGCATCTGCGGAGCCGGCCTCATGGGCAACGGCATCGCGCAGACTTGCGCGGCTGCAGGCTTCAACGTCGTCCTCATGGAGGTGGCTCCCGAGCCCCTGCAGCGCGGGGTGGCAACGATCGCCAAATCGCTCGATAAGTTTGTCGAAAAGGGGAAGCTTTCGCAAGCCGACCGGGATGCGACGTTCGCGCGCATGCGCCCCACCACCGACGTCAACGATCTGGCCGGTTGCGACCTCATCATCGAAGCGATCGTCGAAAACGTCGCGATCAAGACCGAACTCTTTCAGAAGCTCGACGCCATGCTCGCGCCGCACGCGATCATCTGCACCAACACCTCGAGCCTCTGCGTGATCGAGCTCGCGGCTAAGACCAAGCGCCCGAATCGCGTAGCCGGCTTGCACTTCTTCAACCCGGTCCCGATCATGAAGCTCGTAGAGGTCGTCAAGACGATCGCGACCACGCAAGACGTGATCGATGCGCTCTTCGCTTTCTCGAAGAAACTCGGCAAAGAACCGATCCTCGCCCAAGACACGCCGGGATTCGTCGTCAATCGCTTGTTGATTCCGTATCTGCTCTATGCCATTCGATGCTTGGAAGGCGGCCTCGCGAGCAAAGAAGACATCGACAAGGGCATGAAGCTCGGCTGCGGTTACCCGATGGGGCCGTTCGAGTTGCTCGATTTCGTCGGTCTCGATACGACGTACTACATCGCCGAGATCATGTTCGATGAGTTCAAAGACCCCATGATGGCCGCGCCGCCGCTCCTCAAACGCATGGTGCTCGCCGGTCGCTTCGGGCGCAAGAGCGGAAAGGGCTTCTACGACTATGAGTAGCGAAGGCATGTTCGAAAACATCCTGGTCGATCGCGACGGCCCGCTCGGCATCATCACGCTCAATCGCCCGACCGTCTTGAACGCCCTTAACGGCAAGCTGTTGGCGGAGCTCTCGTTCGCGCTGCTGGAACTCGAGCGGAACGCCGATCTGCGTGCCGTGATCGTCACGGGGTCGGGCGAGAAAGCCTTCGCCGCCGGCGCAGATATCGGCGAATTGAACGCGCTCGAAAGCGCCGGCGCGGGAGCCGACCAGGCCCGGATGGGCCAATCGGTCACCCGGCAAATCGAACGCTTGCGCAAACCCGTCATCATGGCGATTAACGGTTTCGCGCTCGGCGGCGGATGCGAGCTTGCGATGGCCGGCGACATTCGCATCGCGAGCGAGAACGCGAAGTTCGGACAGCCCGAGGTGAATTTGGGATTGATCCCCGGCTACGGCGGGTCGCAACGCACGACCAGGTTGCTGGGCAGAGGGATGGCGTCGTATCTCTGCCTGACGGGAGAGTTGATCGACGCGCGCGAGGCGCTGCGCATCGGCTTGGTGGAACGGGTCGTTCCGCTCGCCGGACTACTCGACGAAGCCAAGCGCATCGGCACGCTGATCGCCGGCAAGGCACCCCTGGCGATCGCCGCTTGTAAACGGGCGATCAACGGCGGAGCACATCTTTCAATCGACGACGCGCTGGAACTCGAAGCGATCGAATTCGGCATCCTCGTCGATACCAAGGATTTCCGCGAAGGCACGAGCGCCTTCCTCGAAAAACGCAAGCCGGGGTGGCGGGCCGAATAACGCGTTTGCTCCCGCCGCAAAACGGGGATGCTGCCGGATAATGGAAGTTGCAGAACGAGCGGCTCAGCCGCAAGGCTGGCGCCGCTGGACATCGGTCCTCGGGCCCGGACTGATCACCGGAGCCTCGGACGACGATCCCTCGGGCATCTCGACGTATTCGGTCTCCGGAGCGACCGCGGGCTACTCGATGCTCTGGATCGTGCTGCTGACCACGCCGATGATGGCCGTGATCCAAGGCATGTGTTCGCGCATCGGCATGGTGACCGGCATCGGGCTTGCGACCAACATGCGGCGCCACTTGCCGATGTGGCTGGTGGTACCGCTGGCCGTTGCTACCGTGGTTGCGAACATCATGAATGCCGGCGCCGATCTCGAAGGCATGGGCGCGTCCGCGCAGATGGTGCTCGGGTTCCCGCAATTGGCGTGGGTCGTCTTCTTCGGCGCGCTCTTGATCGTGACGCAGGTGTTTTTCTCGTATCGCCTGATCTTCGCGATCGTCAAATGGCTCACGATCTCGCTCTTCGCCTACGTCGCCACCGCATTCGTCGTGCATCCGCCCTGGGGGCTCGTGTTGCGCCATCTCGTTTGGCCCGAGTTGCACTTCAACGCGAGTTGGCTCACCACGTTGATGGCCGTCCTTGGAACCACCATCACCCCTTACCTCTTCTTTTGGCAATCGTCATTAATGGTGGAGGAAGAGAAATCGATGGGTCGCACCAGCGAGCGCGCGCGGCGCGGCGCCACCAAAGCCGAGATCGACGACGCGCATCTCGATTCGAATATCGGCATGGTCTTCTCGAACGTCGTCGCGTTCTTTATCATCGTGACCACGGCGGCGACGCTCTACGCGCACGGCCTCACGCATATCGCGACCGCGCAGGACGCGGCCAAAGCGCTCGAACCGCTAGCCGGGCGCTTTACCTACCTGCTCTTCGCGCTCGGTATGGTCGGGACGGGGCTGCTCGCAATTCCCGCCCTCGTCGGTTCGTCTGCGTACGTTGCGGCCGAAACGCTGCATTTCCGCGAAGGGCTGAACCTCAAGCTGGCGCGCGCCCCCGGCTTCTACGGCGCGCTGGTGCTGGGGATGCTCGTGGCGATCGCGATGGGCTTTCTGCGCATCGATCCGATCCGCGCACTGTTCTGGTCGGCGGTCCTCAACGGGTTGGTTGCGGTGCCGTTGCTCGTCGTTGTCGTGTGGTTCGCAAGCAGTCGCGCCATCATGGGCGAGTGGACGAGTTCGCCGCTCGCACGCGCGTGGGGATGGGCGACCGTCGCGGTCATGGGCCTGGCAGGGGCCAGCATCTTCGTCTTCTGGGGGAAGAGTTAACGCGCGATCTCCAGCGAGCTCTGCGCGTGGCTCATCGCGAGCTGGATCGCGGGGTTGAAACCGCTCCACTTCGCGCGAACCTTGCCGGCGGGATCGATCACCACGGTCGTCGGGAAGCCTTGCACGCCGAAGTACCCTAGCGAAAGACTCTGCGGGTCGAGTGCGACCTGCTCGAGATGCATCTTCCGTGCGAAGGCCAGAGCGACCGCGCGTGGTTCCCCGACGTCGATCGCGACGACGTCCACCGACGGATGGGCTCGCGCGTACCGCTCGACCAGAGGCAACGAGAGCCTGCACGGCTCGCACCACGACGCGAAGAAATCGAGAAACAGCACCTTGCCGTGCGCGTCTGCGACGGTGAACGTGCCGCCGTCGAGGCGTTGATAGGAAACGCGCGGCGCGGGATAGGCATCGGCGCCTTTGAGCGAACGCGGCGCGACGAACAGGCGCCACAGAACGAAGGCGATCACCAAGAGGGCGAGTACGTCGAGTACTCGCCCAAACGTGAACCATGGTTTGCGCGCGACGATCGGCGCGTCGATCGGTGCCTGGCTCACGTCACTGCGCGACGAAGACCGCGGCAATGCCTTGGCCGCCGCCGATACATGCCGACGCGACACCGTAGCCGCCGCCGCGTTGCTGCAGATCGTGCAAGGTAGTCAGGGCCAGACGCGCGCCGGATGCGCCCAGCGGGTGGCCGAGCGAGATCGCGCCGCCGTGCGGATTGAGGCGGACGCCGTTCGAGCTGCCCATGTCTTTCATGCACGCGAGGACTTGGGGGGCGAAGGCTTCGTTGATTTCCATCACCGCAAGGTCGCTCTCGCGAATGCCGGCTTTGGCAAGCGCCTTCGGGATCGAAACCGCCGGCCCGATGCCCATGATTTCGGGGTCGACGCCCACCACGCTCGAGCCGATCAGACGCCCGATCCATTTCAGGCCGTCGGCCTTAGCTTGCCGCACGGTCGTGAGTACGAGCGCCGCGGCGCCGTCGGTGATGCCGCTGGCGTTGCCGGGAGTGACCACGCCGTCCTTGCGAAAGCGCGCGGGCAGCTTGCCGAGCTTCTCCATCGTGAGGCCCGCGCGCGGGCCTTCGTCCGTATCCACGACCACCTGGGTGCCCTTGGGGCCGGCGATCGTGACCGGGGCGATCTCCTCGGCGAAGTATCCGCTGGATTGGGATTCGAGCGAGCGTGCCTGGCTGGAGAGCGCGAGCTCATCGCAGGCTTCCCGCGACACGCCGTACTTCGTGGCCAGATTCTCCGCCGTAATCGCCATCGGCGTGTCGGTATAGGAGTCGGTCAGCGCGCTCCACAGGGAGTCCTCGAACTGCACGTTCTGCCCCAGGTGAAGGCCCTTGCGAGCGCCGCGCACGACGTGCGGGGCCTGGCTCATCGACTCGGTGCCGCCGGCCAGCGCGTAGGTGCTCTCTCCCAGCCGCAGCGACTGAGCGGCCGATAGAACGGCCTGCAGGCCAGAGCCGCACAGCCGGTTGAGCGTGAGGGCCGGGACGCCGATCGCGAGCCCGGCGCGCAGCCCGATGTGGCGGGCCAGGTAAATGGCATCGGCGCTGGTCTGCATGACGTTGCCGAAGACCACGTCGTCGAAGCGTTCGGCCGGGACCCCGCTGCGGGCGATGGCCGCTTGCGCGGCGATAACCCCGAGGTCGGTGGCGGTCAGGTCGGCCAGGGCCCCGCCCAAATTTCCGAAGGGCGTGCGGGCGCCGGCGATGATGACGACATCGTCGTCTTGGATTGGCTTACTCATGGATGAGAGCTATTCCGCGCGGCGCGGGGGATTTTCCCGTGCGCGGCTCAAAAACTGGCGGGCTATGCCAATCAACCGTTCCGCCGCCATCACGCTCGATGCCCGGTCGCTCAACGCTGCGACCAAGACCGCTCAGATCCTCGATAATTTCGATAAGCTTCCCATCGGTGGAGCGCTCGAGATCGTCGAAGAGACCGATCCGCGAGCCCTGCGCAACGAAATGGCGCAGTTGCGCCCCGGACGCTTTTCGTGGGACGCACGCAATTTGGGCAGTAACCGCTGGACGGTTCGGCTCGAACGCATCGACGAAAATGCCGACGGCGAGCAGTTCCTCGGCCACGTCACGCAATTCACGTCCGCCAAAAGCACGACGATAAAAGAACTTGCGGGCCAGATGAGCGAGCGCAGCTTCAAATCCGGCGACACGATTTTCGACGAAGGCGAGATGTGGCCGTACCTGGGTATCGTCAAGAGCGGGAAGGTCATCTACACCCTCCTCTCGCCCGACGGCAAGACCCACACGATCGGCGAACGCCTTACCCACGACACGCTCAACGAGAGCGGCACGTTCGACGGCGGCGGCGCCACGACGCGCGCCGAAGCGCTTACCGATGCCGTGGTCGTTACCATCCCGAGCGAAGCGGTGATTCACGCGGCACGCAACGATGCCGAACTCGCGCTCGGCTTTTTGATCGGCTCGTCGCAGGCGCGGCGCCGTTCGATCGACACCATCGCGGATCTCGCCTTCGCACACGTCCTGCAGCGCGTTGCGAAGTTTCTGCTCGGCTATGCGCGCACGTCGGTCGGCATGACCCGCGGCCTGCCGGGAGTCGAAAACCTTTCGCAGGCGCAGATTGCGGCGGCGGCCGGAACCGTGCGCGATATGGCGGCGCGCGCGCTCCTGCGACTAAAAAATGCTGGAGCGGTCGAACTCGATCGCGGTCGCGTCAAAGCGATCGATCGTGCCCGGCTCGAAGCCTTCGCTCACAACGTGCAGGCGCCGCCCGTCTAACGCGTTAGGTCGTCACCGATTCGAGTTCGGCCGTTTCTTCGGGAGCGGTCTGCAGATCGAAAGCCGCGCGCTTGCTCTTCGCCGCGGCGTCGGCGAGCGGCGCGGCACCGTTCGACGGCGCGACGGTCTGCGGCGTGCGGTTGAGCGCGGAACGGCCCTTCTGCACGGCGCCGAGCGCGCCGGCCAAACGCGATTCCATTTCGGCCAGCACCTGCGCTGCATACTGGTCGGCGCCCTCGCGGATTCTCCGAGCGCGCTCTTCGGCTTCGCGTAACACCACGTCCGCCGTAGTGCGCGCGCGCAGCACGATTTCGTTCTGATCGACCAATACGTCGTGTTTCGTCGCTGCTTCCTCGACGATCGCCTGCGCTTTTTCTTGCGCGTGGCGCAGGACGCGTTCTTGATCCTTGGCGATTATTTTCGCGCGACCGACCTCTTCGGGGAGCGTGGCGCGGACTTTTTCGATGTACTCGACCAAGCGCTCTTCTGAGAGTACGCGGTACCCGGCCGGGAGCCAGGTGCCTTCGTGGACGTAGGCTTCGAGTTTATCCAAGACGCGATAGACCGACATATCAACCTCCGTTAACGACGAGCACTGTGGAGCGTGGTGCGTTTGGCTGCCATCACTCGCAAGACCGGTTCCGGCACGAGCGAGTCGACTTCGCCACCCAAGAAAAAGACCTCTTTGACGATGCTGGAACTGACGAACGAATACTTCTGGTCCGACATCAGGAAAAACGTATCGACTTGCGCGAGCGCGCGATTCATCAGCGCCGTGGACATTTCGTTTTCGAAGTCCGAGACGACCCGCAGCCCCTTGACGATGACGTCGGATTCGCGAAGTTTCACGTAATCGGCCAGCAGCCCGCGAAAATGTTCGACGCGAACGTTCGGAAGATGTCCGACGCACTCCGAGAGCATGGCTTCACGCTCTTCGAGCGAGAACATGGGATCGCGCTTTTGCGGATTGACGATGACGGCGACGATGAGTTCGCCGAAGCACCGGGCGGCGCGTTCGATGACGTCGAGGTGGCCGTTCGTCGGTGGATCGAACGAGCCGGGATATATGGCACGGGTGAGACGCGGAAGCGATCCGTTCGTCACGTACCGCCGACTACTTCCAGAAATGCCAGAGCGACATCACCGTAGACTTCTTCGCGCACCGAGCGATACCCCGGTACGTCCGGAAGAATCCGCTTCGCGGCGTGTTCGTAAATGACGACGGCGCCGTCGGCGAGTAACGAACGCTCGGCCAACAAGCGAAAGACCGTTAGCGGAAGCTCGTTCGCGTAGGGCGGGTCGAGATAGACGATATCGAACGGGCCCTCCACGCGATAGAGCGCGCGCTCAGCCGGAGCCGCCACCACTTCGACGACGCCGGCAACGCCGAGTTCTTTGGCGGCTGCCTCGATATCGTGAGCGGTCTCCCGGTGCGCCTCGACGCTCACGACGCGCGATGCGCCGCGCGATGCGGCCTCAAACCCGATCGCACCGGTTCCCGCGAAGAGATCGAGCACGCGTGCGCCTTCGATACGCCCCATCAGCATCGAGAAGAGGGACTCCTTAACGCGGCCGGGCGTCGGGCG
>DAHUXY010000173.1 GCA_027315505.1 Vulcanimicrobiota bacterium
CGCTCGCGCGGCCTGCGAGGAATACGTCAAGGCTGAGACGGGCGCAACCAGCCGGAACACGCGGCCCCATGAGGGCGAACCCACCGCATGCGTCGCGTGCGGCGAACCAGCAAAGGTGCGAGCGTATTTTGCCCAGTCGTATTAAACACGTCGTTGCATTCCTCGGCGCGCTCGCGATGACCGCAACCGTCGCGTTCGCGCAGATGCCCTCGGTGGCCGATCTGGACGCCCACTCGCGAGCGAGCGGCAATCGCATCGATGTCGCGCAGCGCGTCGGCGAATCGCTCTTTCAGATCACGTGGAACGCGCAGGTTCTCCACGTGTCGGCAAATTCGGCCGACGGCCACACGGTGATCGGCTTGGCGCTCTCGGGCGTGAAGTTTCACGCGCCCATCACGCGGGCCCAGTTCGTCGCGGAGATCGTCGATTTGCTCCGGCGGTCCTTCGCGGCCGCTCCGCAGGCCGGCGAAGTCGATCTCTGGACCGACGTCCCGATACCGGTCTACAAGGGCGAAATCGTGAGTGGTGACCTGGCGAAGCCCGCTTGGCGGAACGTGTTTACCATTTCGGCCAGACGCGATGAGAGTACGGCCGAGCTCGTGCGGCGAATCGACCGGGGTGACGGCGTGTTCTGGGACCAGGAATGGGCCAAGACCGCTTTCAAACAGGGGACATAATGTATCGGAAAACGACGCTTCCGTCGGGTCTTCGCGTCATTACGGAAGCCATGCCTTCGGTGCGCTCGGCGAGCATCGGTATTTGGGCCGACGTCGGCTCCTCGAGCGAATCGCGAGAACAACGCGGCATCTCGCACCTGATCGAACACATGCTCTTTAAGGGCACCGACACGCGTAGCGCGCGCGCGATCGCCGAAGCGATGGACGGCGTGGGCGGCAACCTCAACGCCTTCACGGATAAAGAGACGACCTGTTACTACGCGAAGGTCATGGATCGCCACGTACCGCTCGCGATTGACGTCCTCTCCGATATGTTTTTGCACTCTACCTTCGATCCGCAGGAACTCGCCAAAGAGCAGAAGGTCGTGCTCGAAGAGATCAAGATGTACGACGACTCGCCCGACGAGTTGATCCACGATCTCTTCCTGCAGACGATGTGGGGCGGCTCGGATCTGGGCGATCCGACGATCGGCTTTGCGTCCACGGTGACAGCGGCCACCTCTCACGATTTGCGCGAACACATGCGCCTTCGCTACGCTCCCAATTCGGTGATCGTGGCCGCGGCCGGCAACATCGACCACGATGCGTTCGTCGATATGGTCGAAACGCAGTTCACCGGATTCGCCGGAGCCTGCGAGCTGCCACGGGCCGACGCGCCGGTCGCGCGCCCCTCGAAACTCGTCCGGCAGAAAGAGAGCGAACAAGCCTACGTCGTCGTGGGGGCGCAGGGGTTGAGCGTACGTGACGATCGCCGCTACATGCTCTCGGTGTTGGATACGATCTTGGGCGGCGGTATGTCGAGCCGGCTCTTTCAGGAGATTCGCGAGAAGCGCGGCTTGGTTTATACGGTGTACACGTTCCAAGCCGGCTACCGCGCCGCGGGACTCTTCGGCGTCTATGCGGGAACCTCGCCGGAGAACGTGCAGCCGTGCGTCGACGTCATCGCCGAGCAGTTCGCTTTGCTCCGCGACGTCCGCGTGAGCGACGGTGAGCTCCGGCTCGCGAAGGAGCACATCAAAGGGAGCCTGACGCTTTCGCTCGAGTCGACCTCAAGCCGGATGCTGCGCCTGGGCCGAAACGATTTCGTTCTCGGCCGGCAAGTCACGCCGGAGGAGATCGAGGAGCGCGTCGAAGCGGTGCAGGCCGAGGAGATTCAAGCGCTCGCGGCCGAGCTGCTTACCGAGGACAAGCTCGGGCTGTGCATCCTGGGTCCCGTGGACGAATCGGCGATCGCATGGAATCGTGACGCCGCCTAGCGCCGGGCCGCACGCGCTGGTCCCGGTCCTATGGTCGGCGCGACTGATCGGGGCGATGGTCATTACGTTCATCGTTCAGGGCCTCACCATCGGCGCCTATGCGGCGCGATTGGCGGGCGTGCAGACGAAACGGATCGCGACGTCGATCTCGCTCTTCAATCTGTTCGTGACGACCGGACGGCTCGCGAACCTGTTCATGGTATTCTTCATCGGGCCGCTTTCGGATGCGGCCGGGAACGCTGTCGTAACGTACCAGAGCGATCCCGCTCTCTCGGCGGCCTGGCAGCACACGTTCGAAGTACAACTGCGATTGATCGTGCTCGCCGGTACGCTCGGCATGCTCTTCTCGGCGATGTTGCTGCCGATGTTCACCTACCTGTTCCGGCGCGGGGTCCACTCGTTCGAAGCTCGCGGCTCGGTGCCGCACGCACTCGCGCAACTCTTCAAGCCCTCGAACCTGCGGGACGTGTTTCGCGCGCAGCGTCTACCTACGCTCGAGCAGATCCGGTCTTTCTCGTGGCGCATCCTCCCACGTCGCCTGCTGGTTTTCAATACCCTGGTGATGGGCGTCTATGCGATCGGCGTACAGGCCTCGTTCCTGGCATCGGTCTTGGACATCCACGTCGCGCGGACGGCGATTAGCCTCTCGGGCGTCATCAACGGGATCGGCACCATCTGTTTCACGCTCTTCGTCGACCCCACGTCCTCGATGATCACCGACCAGGCCATCCATGGTAAGCGAACCGTCGAGGAGGTTCGGTCCATGGTGTTCTATCTTGCGGTAACGGCCATCGTAGGGTCGCTGCTCTCGCAGCTGATTTTCTATCCGGCGGCCGTCGTTATCGAATACGTCGCACGGTTTGCGGGGCATGTACATCTTTAAATTTCGGCCGCTCGCCATTCTTGGGCTTCTCGGGACGCTGGCATTGACCGGCTGCGCGGGACCGATCGAGCGTTGGATCGTGCAGACGCGCGTCCATCAAGGCGACGTCGCGCTCGAACGCGGGAACCTTGCCGATGCGGAACTTTCGTATCGCCTGGCGCTCCGCGTCGATCCGGCCGACGAACCCGCCCGCACCGGATTCGTGCAGGCCGCCGGCGACTACGCGCAGGCCGAGTATGCCAAAGGCCAATTCGATACCGCGCTGACGATCATCAACGAAGGGCTCAAAATCGATCCGTCCTCGGTGCGCCTCTCGGCGCTGCGTACCTCGATCGATCAGGCCAAGCTCAAGCGCGAGATCGTGATTTCAAATTATCCGACCTATCGCGAGGCCGGGCTTCAACTGCAGCGCGCATACGCCGAGATCGACGTTTCGAATAAGGCGATTATGGCGAGCCTGCGCAGTTTCAGCTACACCTACGATGCGGAGCAGCTCACCAAAGCGATCAAGCAGAGCTACGAACTGCAACTCGACGTGGCCAAGGACACCAATCGTCTGATCGTCTACCGTCAGTTAGTCGAATCCGGCGTTCCGGAGGCGGCGCATGCGGCCAGCTCCGCGAGCGGCGCATCGCTGCTTCCGCTTCCGTAAACGTTTACCCGGGCGCTGTAGACGTTCGTACGCATCGATGGCGAGCGTTCAGAAATGCCCGCCCGGCACCCCGCGCGCTCGCAGTGCGATATGCCCGCCAAAATGCTTCGCCCCCCGGCAACTCTTTTGCCGGATCGGTGACGTAGACGGGCCACGTTGCGGTGGTCTGCAAGAGTGGAAAGCGCTGTAGCCACG
>DAHUXY010000200.1 GCA_027315505.1 Vulcanimicrobiota bacterium
TGCTGCAACATCTGGTGCAACGCGAGCGTGGTGTTTTCAGGCGCGGCCGGCCGCGGCGCAACCTCGCCGGCGCCCTGGAGCCAGCCGGCTTGGAATTCGCTCGTCATCACGGGCCGGTGGGGTTGGGTCTGCAGAAGCCCGGTCGAAAACGCTAATTGCGCGAGATCGTGGTCGCCGATGCGATAGGCGTCGCTCTGGTACCAGTTGCCCCACGCCCACACGGGCGCGGAAGCGGTAACCTTCATCTGATACGTGTTGATAAACAGCGGGACGTGCGTGCCGGCGGTGTGTTGCACCGTGGTCTTGAGCCAATCCATGTATGCGTGCCAATGGGGCGCCGGCCACGTGTCGTTGTCGATATATGCGCCCTGGTCGTCGTCGAGCGCGATTGCGATCACGTCGTGCGACCACGGAGCGATCTCGTGCAGGACCACGTGCAGCCACGCGGCGGCCGCGCGGAGATGCGTGCCGTTGCGTAGCCATTCGGCGGCGGCGGCGTTGGCACGAGCGTTTTGCAGCGTGGCGGTTGCCGGATAGCGCCCCTGCAGGACGTCGTGCAGGGGCATATCGTAAGCGGGCTGTTCGAGCAGCCAGGCGGGATAGCCGCCGTTACGCCACTCATTGCGAATCACCGGGCCCGGCCGAACGATCGCCTTCAATCCAAGCTGATGAATGATGGAAAACAGCGCCGGGAGATTGCGACGCGGATCGGTCGAGCCGGTGAAATCGATCGTATGCCGGTTCGGCTCGTGCCAATTCCATATGAGATAGAGATCGATCGTGTTGATGCCCATCGCTTTATATGCGAGAAGATCGCTTCGCCATTGCGAGCGCGGCGTGCGCTCGTAGAAGAAGGCCGCACCGTAGACGAAGAACGGTTTTCCATCGACGCGGAACTCCGGCGTGTCGCCACGTTGAACGATTGCCGACGTATGCCACGTGTGCCATCCGCCCGACGCGGCGCGAGCGTGCATGGGTACGGCCAGCAGCGCGAGGGATAAGCCCGCCAGGAACGGCCAGGCGCGTTGCGTACGTGCGAGAATCAGATACGCGAGAATGCCGGCCGTCAGCCAACCCATGCCGAGCGCGAGCGCGGTAAAACCGGTGTACCAGAGCGCTAGCGACCATCCGGCCAGTGCGACGATCGAGGGCAGCGGGTACAGCGGCATCCTGAACGGCGCGGCCGGCTCGCGGCGCCGGAGCAGCGCGAGACCGAAGATCTGCGCGATGCTCTGGATCAACACGATGCCCGCCGTTAGAAACGCGATCACTTGATCGAGCGAGAAGAAGCTTGCCAGGAGGGAGAGCGCGCCGACCGCGAGCAACGCGCGATGGGGAAAGTCCTTACTTGCATGGAGTTTGGCAAAATACGGTAAGAACGTCCCTTCACGAGCGGCCGCGTACGGTATGCGCGAGAATCCGAGCAAGTTTCCATACAACGACGCGAACGCGGTCACGAGGACGAGCACGGTGCAGATGCGCGCTGCAAGAACGCCCCAGGTGCGCTCGACGACCAGCGCTCCCACGTACATGGCCTGCGCGGTCGGTTGGCCGTGGGCGTCAAGCAGCGAACGCCACGGAATCACGCCCAGTACGCCGATCTGCAGCGCCACGTAGAGCGCCGCGACGATCAGCACGGAGAGGAGAATCGATCGCGGAATCGTGCGATGCGGGTTCACCACCTCGTCGCCCAGTAGTGCGACGTCGGAGTAGCCGCTGTAGTCGTAGAGCGTGATGTAGAGCGCCGTTCCAAAGCCCGCGAGCAAGCCGGTTCCGATGTGTAATGGAGCATCGAGATGAAAGACCGTCGCGAGATGCGCGTGCGGAAGCGCAGCGACGATAATCAACGCCAACGTCGAAATCGCCGCGACGGCCAAAACGATGCCGGTGATGGCGACACGTCGCGTTTTGCGATAGAGTAGCGCGATCGTGGCGAGCCCGACCGCGAGCGCCACCGCATCGTGCAACCACCACGAGGCACCGATCGCAGGGACGAGGTAGGCCGCATAATTGGCGAAGCCGATGTAGCCGCTCGCCAGCAGGCAGGGCGCCGCGAGCAAGAATTGCCAATTGAAGAGAAAGGCCAGCGCCCGCCCGAGCCCCTGGGAGCCATACGCCTCGCGCAGGTATGCGTAGGTGCCGCCGGAGCCGGGGACCCGGGAGGCCAGCTCCGCCCAGACGAGCCCGTCGCACAGCGCAACGACCGCGCCGCCGATCCACCCCAAGAGCGCGAGCGGCCCCCCGAGCGCGGAGATCACGAGTGGAATCGTTACGAGCGGCCCGATACCGATCATCGTGATGACGTTGAGGGCGACGGCACCGCGAAGATCGATCGCTCGTTGCATCGAAGCCTAGTTCGCATGCATCAAACGTCTCCCTACGCACGCTTACAGGGATTGAGCGGCGATCTCCACGTCGATTTCATCGAAAGTGCGGCGTTGCGCGACAACGCTTTGGGCGACTCGGCGGTTCGGCCATCGATCGTCTACGTTCCGCCCGGTTACGATCCGCAGAGTTCGCAGCGCTATCCGGTGCTGTACTGCTTGCACGGATATACCGGCGACGCCGCGGCGCTGGTCGCAACGCGCCCGTGGGAGACCAACGTCGTGCAGTGGGCGGACCGGCTTATCGTCAACGGTACGATGCGGCCGTCCATCGTCGCTTTGGTTGACGGATTTACGCGCTTGGGCGGTTCGCAGTACGTCGATTCCGCGCACAACGGTGCGTACGCGACCTACGTCGTTCGCGACGTGGTGGGGCATATCGACGCCGCCTATCGGACAATCGCGCGAGAGGGCGGCCGCGCGGTCTTCGGTAAGTCCTCGGGGGGATTCGGAGCGATGCACCTCTCGATCGCGCACCCGGGGATCTTTGCGGCATTTGCGTCGCATAGCGGAGACGCGTACTTCGAATACGCGCATCCGCGCGGGTTCGCCGGCGCGCAACGAACCCTCGAGCGCTTCGATTTCGATCTCAAGCGTTTCGTGGAAGATTTCGAAGCACGGCATAAACGTTCGCAGGCCGAGTACGGCACGATGGAAATCCTCGGATACGCCGCCGCGTATTCCCCGCGTTCGGGCGCCGCGTTCGATATCGATCTGCCCTTCGATCGCGCCACGGGCGCCCTTCGCGAGGACGTGTTCGCGCGCTGGCTGGCTTTCGATCCGGTCCGGCGCATCGCTTCGAGCGTGGCGGAACTGCAGCGCCTGCGGCTGCGTTACCTCGATTGCGGTCGCCGCGACGAATACGGCCTCGATATCGGCGCGCGCTTGATCGCGGCCGGCCTCCGGGACGCCGGGCTTTCGGTCGTGCACGAGGAATTCGACGACGACCACCGCAACGTGGGGTACCGTTACGCCCGTTCGCTCCCGCTGCTCGCAGCCGCTTTGGATATAGAATGATACGTTGGATCGCGCTTGCCTCGCTCGTCGCCCTGGCTCTGGCGCCCTCGCTCCCCGGTGCGGCGCAAGTGCCCGCGCCCGCGCAAATTCAGGCCCAGGCTACCCCGCAGCCGACGCCTACCCCGGACCCGCACGTGTACGACGACCCGGCGATGCACTTCGTCGCGCCGCCGCACTATCTGCTCTTGACGCGCAGGCCCACGCCCCAACTCTCCGAGCTCAAGAACGATCCGGAGATCGTCGCGGTGTGGCTCCTGCACGAAAAAGGCAAACCTCAGCGCGAACTCACGCTCTCGATGGAATCGTACACCGATGCGGTCGGCACGTTTGAATCGAGTTTCGAAAGCCAGATCCGTCAAAAGGTCGATGGGCTACTCGTGCGCGACAAGCAGCCCATCACGTTGAAGAACGGCATGCCGGC
>DAHUXY010000202.1 GCA_027315505.1 Vulcanimicrobiota bacterium
GAAAAAGACGAGCACCGAGGCCAACATCGCGCCTTTGCCGGAGAACTCGTAGCGCGGTCCATCCCGGCCCATCGCCGCGTCGAGAACGGGCCGGCTGATAAGTCCGATCCAACCCGCCGCAACCGGAACGTAGGCAAGCGCGACGGCATACAACAGATTGGCGCCGGCCATAAGGTTCGCGAAGACCAGTAGCGGCGGACACGCGATCGCAGCAGCAATGCGCAACATCAGGGCAACGCGTCCGTTTTTTTGCGGAACTTCAAGCACGTCGCCCCTTTCGTTAGCAACGGCTCCTGGCTTCTCCTCGGCAGAGGCCATCAATACGAGGCGTCGAACGCGCCACCGTTCAAGTATGAGCAGAACAACCGCCGTCGCAGCGACCGCAGCGTGTGGCGCAATCTGCGGAGTGCTGTTGGGTTTTCCCTGGAGCGCTCCTTTTGCAGCTCTTGCACCGCTAACGCTCTTTCCGCTGTTCGCCGTATATCGCAGCGGCGACCGCAGAGCGTCGGCATACCTTAGCGCGCTCTACATTGCGGCCGCGTTCCTCGTCGGCTTGGCTTGGATCTACGACGGTGCCGTCGCACACCAAGGCGTGGGCGATTACTACACGTCGTTCCTCGCGCTGCTGTTCGAATGCATTCCATACGCGCTGGCCGGATATGCCGTTTCATATCTATCGAAACGTCCGGCACCGGTTTGGTCCGTCGGCGTTGCGAGCCTTTGGACGCTCTGCGACTACTGGCGCGCAACCTCGCCGCTCGGAATTCCGTACCTTCAAATGGGGCATGCTTTGATAGGCACTCCCCTCGCGCTCATCGCCCGCTTCGGTGGAACGGAGTCGTTGACGTTTCTCTGCGTGTTCGCTGCGGCAACGCTCTTCGAAGCCACGCGTCGCGGGACGCGGCCGCGCGCCGTCGCCTGGAGCGTTTTCGCGGCCGCATTCGCAGCGAGCGCGCTGCTGCGGGCTCCCGCCTCCGCAATCGCCGCTCGCGGCTTCCCCGTCTCCGTCTATCAGCTCGGGCAAGTCAATGACGCAAGCATCTGGCGATATATCTCCGCGCTGCAAACGCAGCCCCGCACGGCGGAACTCGCGGTGTGGCCCGAGTCGGCGATCGATCTTTCGCGCAACGAGTTCATGGGAGCAGTTCGGCTGCAGGCCCGGGCGCGACGCGTCTCGCTACTCGTGGGCGGAACCGCGAGCGACGCAACCGGCGTCCATGACGCGCTCGAGTTCATCGGTGCCGACGGACGCACGCAGGGGTACTATGCGAAGCGTCGCCTCATTCCGTTCGGCGAATTCGTGCCGTTTCAGGCTCTCGCACACGTCATCGTCCCGGCGACGCTCGTCGCGGCGATTCCCCACCTGACGGCGGGTACGAAACCGGTCACGTTCGACGCCGGCGGACGCACGATCGGCGCGCTTATCTGCTACGAATCCGCGTTCCCGGCCTTGGCGCGCGACGACGTGCGCAGAGGCGCAAACTTGCTCGTCGCCGCGACCAACGATGCCTGGTTCGCGCGAGCCTCGGGTATTTGGGAGCTCGAGCAAACGGCGCGCCTGGTCGCGATCGAGACGGGAACGCCGCTCGTCTTAGCCGGAACCGTTGGTCCATCCGGCGCGATCGACGCCGACGGCCGATGGACCGGAACGCTGCCGATCGGCAGCATAGAGCGGCGCACGTTTTCCGTGCCGCCGGCTCACCCGACCGTCTACGACGCGATCGGCGATCTTCCATTGATCGGTATCATTGCGATGGTGTGTCTCGCATGTCTGACGATACGGCGTGGCGGGAGCGTGTAGGAATCGAACCTACCAGCCGCGGTTAAGCGGCCTCAACGATTTTGAAGACCGTGCGAGCCACCAGACCCGTACGCTCCCATGTGCCGGTGATGGAGGCAACCCGCGCGGTGAGGCGCGGGTTGCCGGATGGTGTTACGGACGGATGTAGTCGAAGCCGTGCTGCTCGAGTTGCATGATGCGTACGACGCCGGCGGGCACCATAACGGCCTGGGGAACCAAGACCGGCGCTTTGCCGAGCGCTTTGGTGAATGCTTCGTACGTGTTATGGCAGGCGTCGAACTCGACGCCTTCGGCATCGAGCGATGCGATGTACTGGGCGACGGGGCTCTTGTCGAAGAAAATCTTCAATCCCGGCCCGTAGGCAACGACGACGATCTGCACTTGCTCGGGCCCGAAATAATCGAGCAGATTCTTCGCGTTATTCAGCGTCAGCGTCCACACGGCCGGCGAATCTTGGCTCACTTGGATGACGACGTGCGCTTTCGCAAACGGATGGCTATGCGTAAATGTCGGGTTATTGAAATCGAACGGCGCCAGGGTGGGCGTGGCGGCGCGAGCGCTGGGCGTCATGCCCAATGCCAGCCCTAGGAGAAGGCCCGCGGCCGCAAGTATCCGTTTGTTCATCGTAGTCAATTCCTTTGCTCTGTGGCGCAACGATGTGGCTGGAAATCCCAGGATAGCTTGTTAGCCGCCTCACGGCCATCCTGCAACAGCGTTGACGCGAAGCGACGTTACGAGCGGCGGTTGCCCGCACGATGCAGGCGCGCCTTTGGCCGAGAGAGGCCGTCCCGCTGAAGGTGCCTGCCTTGCTTCCGCTCGCGTCGTGATTATGCCGATACCTATAGGGCGATGACTTCGACGAACGAGGGCCGCCAGGCCGAGGCCGAGCTGCTCCAACGCCTGCTCTCGATCACGCACGACATACTTGCCGCGCAGGAGATCGGCCCGGCGCTCGAGCAGATCGCGCGCGCCGTTTCGGAGCTGTTCGGTTTCACCTACGTAACCATCGTCGCCGCCGATGCTCCGGGCGAGGATCTCTTTCGCCGCGTCCTCCACGGATTTCCCGAAGAGATCGTCCGCACGCGCCTGGGCGAACGCATCGTCCGCGAGGATATTCTGGGCTTCCTCGAGCCCCAATCCCAAGTGCTGCCCAACTGCTACTACACCCCGGCCGAGCACGAGACGTTCTGGGCCAGAAGCATCTACACCGGGTATCGCCCGCTCGATGAACTGCGGAGCGCCCCCGGGGCTTGGCACGAACGCGACACGCTTGCGCTGGTGCTGCCGGACCACGACGGGCAGATGCTCGGCTATCTCTCCGCCGACGCCCCGACGGACGGCAAGGTTCCATCCCGCGAAACGCTACGCAAGATGCAGCTCTTCGTCAATTTGGTCGGGCTCGCGCTCGCAAACACGCGCGCCCATCGTGCCGAGGTCGAGCGCCGCCGTATCCTCGAGGAGAACGCCCGCGTCCAGAACGAGTTCTTCAGCATGATCTCCCACGAAGTGCGCTCGCCGCTGGCCGCCATTCAGGGCGCGAGCGCCCTCTTCGAAACGCATTTCGAATCCCTGGGCGCCGAGCGGCGCCAAGAGCTCCTGGGCGTGCTCTCAAGCTCCACGACGCGGCTCTCGTCCATTTTTGAGGACTTCTTGCTGCTCTCGCGGATGGAGGCGGGGCAGCTCTCCCTGCGCATCGAGCCCGTCGATCCGGTCCCGATTCTGGAGGAATCGATGGCGCGGATCCGCAGCGAGCATCCGGAGCGTACCTTTAACGCGGCCTACCCGGAGCCGGTCCCGTCGATGCTGGCCGACGTCGGGCGCACCGTGCAGATCCTCACCAACCTGCTCAAAAACGCGGTGAAGTACAGCTATCCCGATAGCCCCATCCGCATCGATGTGCGCGGCACGGGCGACCGGGTGACGATCGCCGTCGTCAACGAAGGGCCCGGCATCGCCGAAGAGGACCGAAGCAAGCTCTTTACCCGGTTTGGCCACCTTGCCTTGGACGACGGCTCAATCGGCCTCGGCCTCTACATTTGCCGGGAACTCGTGACCAAAATGGGCGGCCACATCGGCTTTGAAAGCGAGCCGGAGCGCCTCACAAGCTTCTGGTTTACGCTCCCGCGTGCCTAACGGGCGGGTTAGGCGGTAGCGCAAAAGGCGTATTCTGTGGTAGAACTTCCCTCGTGAAGACCCGTCCTGATATCCGCAACGTCGCAATCATCGCCCACGTCGACCACGGCAAAACCACGCTCGTCGATGCCATGCTCAAGCAGAGCGGCATCTTCCGCGAAGGCCAGCATGTGGCGACCCGCGTGATGGATTCCAACCCGCTCGAAAAAGAGCGCGGCATTACCATTCTCGCCAAAAACACGGCGATTCGCCACGGCGACGTCAAGTTCAACATCGTCGATACGCCCGGTCACGCCGATTTCGGCGGCGAGGTGGAACGCGTGCTGCAGATGGTGCAGGGTGTATTCCTGCTCGTCGATGCGGCCGAAGGCGTGATGCCGCAGACGCGCTTCGTGCTGCGCAAGGCGCTCGAACTCGATCTCAAAGTCTTGGTCGCAATCAACAAAATCGACCGCAAGGATGTGCGCCCCACCGAGATCGTCAACGAGGTCTTCGACCTCTTTATCGAACTCGGCGCGAGCGACGAACAAGCCGATTTCCCGGTCGTCTTCACCAACGGGCGCATGGGCATCGCCAAGCGTACGCTCGAAGATCCCAGTGAGAATCTCGAGCCGCTCTTCGAAACGATCGCCAATCACGTTCCCGAAGCCCCGGCCGAAGATGGGCCGTTCCAACTGCTCATCTCCGCGATCGATCACAACAAATTCGTCGGACGCATCGGCATCGGGCGCATCTTCCGCGGCAGCACGCGCGTGAACGCGCCGATCGCCAAAGTCGGACGCGACGGCAAAGTCGAAACGGGTCTGCGCCTCACCAAGATGCTCACCTTCCAGGGGCTCGAGCGTATCGAAGTCGAGGAAGCGGCCGCCGGCGACATCATCTGCGTCTCGGGCATCGAAGACCTGAACATCGGCGACACCATCGCCGACGCCGCCGCGCCCGAAGGCATTCACGCCGTCGCGGTCGACGAGCCTACGGTCTCGATGTTCTTCTCGGTCAACAACTCGCCGTTCGCAGGGCAAGAGGGCAAGTTCCTCACCTCGCGACAGATTCGCGACCGCTTGATGCGCGAACTCGAATCCAACGTCGCGCTGCGCGTTGAGGATACCGAATCGGCCGACACGTTCGAAGTGCGCGGGCGCGGCGAACTCCATCTCTCGATCCTCATCGAGACGATGCGTCGCGAAGGCTACGAAATCGCGGTCTCCAAACCGCAAGTCATCGTCATGGAACGCGACGGCAAGCGTTGGGAACCGGTCGAGTACGTCGTCGTCGACGTGCAGGAAGATTACGCCGGCGCCGTTATCGAGGCCCTCGGCAAACGCAAGGCGATCATGTCCAACATGATCAACGTCGGCGATTCGCGTCGCCTCGAATACACGATGCCGACCCGCGCCATCTTCGGCCTGCGCGGCGAACTGCTGACGCTCACGCGCGGCACCGCCGTGATGTCGCACACCTACTACGACCACCAAGAGTGGCAGGGCGAGCTCCCCGGCCGTAACGTCGGCGCCCTCGTCGCGAGCGACACCGGCACGATTACCGCCTACGCACTCGCCGGCGTCGAACAGCGCGGCCGCTTCTTCGTCGGCCCCGGCGCCGAAGCGTACGAAGGCATGATCGTCGGCAAGGCCAACGACGATAAGGACATCGCGCTCAACGTCGTCAAGGCCAAGAAGCTCACCAACATGCGCGCCTCAGGTTCCGACGATACCGTGCGTCTCGCACCGCCCGAGGAACTCTCGCTCGAACGCGCGATCGAATTCATCGAAGATGACGAGCTCGTCGAGGTAACCCCGAAGACGATCCGCATTCGCAAGCGCATCCTCGACGAAAGCGAACGCCTCAAAGCCCGCCGCCGCGAAAAGACGGCTACGTAGCAGGCTTGAGTTGCGAATGAGCCGCGTCCGTCGCGGCTCATTCGATACGCTCGCGAAACCATTGTGCGAGTGCAGCCTCATCGATTGCGCCGGCCGCGACGCGTTCGATGAGCGAGATCCCGTCGACGCGCTCGAATTGGTTGCGCGCCGTTGCGGTCGGTCCAGTGAGGATTCCAGCGCCCCTTGGTCCCGGATGGCATCGTTTGCGTTGATGCTCATCGTACCATGAATTATGGCGAGACCGGCACGTTCGGATCGGCCTGGAATCGCGAATCGAGCGGGGATTTTTCTTCGCCATCCTGATATTGATTCGGTGCGGGGTATACTACGGGCCACCGTAAGCGACTTGATCACGCCTAGCACGTTCGTTACGCCGGTCTCAAATATCAGTCGATTCGCAGGCTACAATATTTGGGGTCGGTTTTCCGCTCCAGACGAAGCGATAGTTGCGGCCTCTTCGTACATTCGTAACGATCGCCGGGCGAAAGCAAGCAATACATGTCCCGCCGCGCTTTCGTACGCTCGGATAAATTATGCCCATCGAGTCATCGTTTAAGAGTTTTTCGGCCAGGGATTGCGATGCCTGATAGCTTCCAGGGTCGAGACAGGCCCCATATTCTCCGGTTCGTATGTCATA
>DAHUXY010000086.1 GCA_027315505.1 Vulcanimicrobiota bacterium
CGTTTCGGAAACGCGCTGCGCACGATGTAGAGTGAAGGCAGGCTAATCGCGGGGAGCGTCACAAGCAGCACGGCCGCCGGTGCGACGCCGAGGCCAAAGCCCATCAACGTCTGCACGATCGGCACTTCGCCCGCCGTTGGAATGACGAAGAGCGTGCCGACGATCGCGAGCGCGATCAGCACCAAAATACTCCCTCCCGCCAGCGTGAGCCCCGGATGGAAGAGCCACGCGCGTGCGGCGCCCAGGAGTAGCACGATCACCACATATCCGGGAACGATCGTATAGATCTCCCACCAGAGCAGCCGCAACCAGTCAACGAGAAGATCGAGGCCGCCCTTGCGCCCGTCTTCGATGGGCGCGTCGTCCACTTCCACGTCGACCGGATCTTTGACGAGACGATTCGCCAACGTCGCCGCGCCGAACACCAGCACGATGCCGACGAGCAAACGCACCACCATGAGTTGCCATCCGACGACGGCCGCGATGAACACCATCACCGCCGGATTGAGGGTGGGACTACCGAGAAGAACCGCGAGCGCCGAGCCCGCCGATGCGCGCTGTTTGCGAAGGCCCACTGCCAGTGGACCAGTGCAGCAGGTTCACATCATCCCGCCGAGCGAGAGCGTTCCGGCAATCGCGATGGAACGAAAATCTCGCCCGGAGAACAGTTTGTGGATCCAACGGCGCGGAACCAACACCTGAATGGTGGCGCCGAGAATTAGCGCCAGCGCCAATGCTTGCCAGATGGCGTTATAGTATGCGAGCGCGTACTGCCACGCGGCTGCGAAGCTCGCCGCCGGCGGCGCGGCGGACTTGCCTGAAACGATCGACGCACCGATCGAATGGTGCGTGAGCGCGAGCAGGCTCTTTGCATAATACGGCAGCCATTTCACGTAGAGCAGACCGGCCACGAGCGTGAATGCGAAGATTGCAAACCCGGCGATCAATCGCCCGTGATTCACGCCTTCGCGTTCGGTCGCCGTTGAAGTCATCGACATCGAGTACCTCCGCGAGCAAGGGTAGGATACGCATCCCAACCCGCCCCTTTCGCATAGGGTGGCGATCGTCCCGGCCCGTGATCTGCCGCCCGCCGAAAAAGCCCCGGCGGGCTATGCCGGTTTTCCGGGGCCTGTGAGGGAGGAGCGGAGCCAGGATGGCGGGAGCGACGACGAACGGAGCCGGATTTTTCGCACGATGCGAAAAATCCGTGCGTCCCCGGCGCACCGGTGTAGCCCGCTTTCACGCGGCACTACACGGGTACTACAACGGGTGCATTAGCGACTTGCTTCGGCGAGTCGCTTTTCTACGTACGGGACAAGCCCGCCGGCGTCGATGAGCGATTGCATGAACGGCGGGAATTGCGCCGCTTGATACGACGTACCGCGCGTGACGTTGCGAATGACGCCGGTCGCCGGCTCCAGTTCGATCTCGTCGCCGCTCTCGATGCCGTCGACCGCTTCGCTCGACTCAAAGATGGGCAAGCCGATGTTCAGCGCGTTGCGATAGAATATGCGCGCGAAGCTCTTGGCGATCACGGCCGAGGTGCCGGAGCCCTTGATCGCGATCGGCGCGACCTCGCGGCTCGAACCGCAACCGAAGTTCGTATCGGCGACGATGATGTCACCGGCCTTCATGCGCGCCGTATATTCGGGATCGATGCCTTCGAGCGCATGTTTGCCGAGTTCGGCCGGATCGATAATGTTGCAGTACTTGCCGGGGATGATGACGTCGGTATCGACGTTTTTGCCGAACTTATGCACGTGTCCGCGTAGTGTGGATTCCACGATGTTTCCTTTTTCGAGCGTTGCGAGCTAAACGAGCGCGGCGTCGACGACGCGCGGATCGGTGATGATGCCGGTCAGCGCGGATGCGGCGCAGGTAGCGGGCGACGAGAGATAGACCTCAGACTTGGGCGAGCCCATGCGGCCCACGTAGTTGCGATTGGTCGTGGAGAGTGCGCGCTCTCCGTCGCCCAGGGTGCCCATGTGTCCGCCGAAGCAGGCGCCGCAGCCGGGGGTATTGACCGCGCAACCGGCGGCGGCCAGGATCGTGAGAATGCCCTCCTCGGCTGCCTGCATCCAGACCTTTTGCGAACCCGGGTTGACGATCACGCGCACGTTCGGCGAAATGCGTTTGCCCTGAAGAATCTTGGCAACGACTCGCAGGTCCTCGATGTACCCGTTGGTGCACGAGCCGATGAAGACTTGGTCTAGCGGAATGTCTTCGCGGGTTACTTGCGAGATGGGATGAACGTTATCGGGCGTATGCGGGCACGCGATCTGCGGCTCGAGATCGTCAACGTCGATCGCGATGACGCGCTCGTAGATCGCATCGCTATCGGCGCGTTCGACCATGAAGGGCCGGTCGGTGCGCTCCTGCACGTAGGCGATCGTTTTCTCGTCGGCGTGGAAGATGCCGTTCTTCGCGCCGGCTTCAATCGCCATGTTGGCCATCGTAATGCGGCCGGTGATCGAGAGGGCGTCGACGGTGCTGCCGTGGTATTCGATCGCGCGGTAGGTCGCGCCATCGATGCCGAGTTCGCCGACGGTGCGCAGCATCAGGTCCTTGGCGTAGACGTGGTTCTTGAGCGTTCCGCTGTATACGATTTTGATCGTAGCGGGAACCTTGAGCCAGACTTCGCCGAGCACGAACGCAGCCGCGATATCGGTGGAACCCATACCGGTCGCGAACGCACCAAAGGCGCCGTAGGTGCAGGTGTGCGAATCGCCGCCGACGATCACCTCGCCCGGCGCGACCAAGCCCTCTTCGGGCAACACGACGTGCTCGATGCCGCCGCGGCCGACGTCGAAGAAATGCTTGATCTTCTGCTCGGTAGCGAAATCTTTCATCAGCTTCGCGAGCTTTGCCGATTGCGCGTCTTTGGCGGGAACGAAATGGTCCTCGACCAGCGCGATCTTGTTCGCGTCAAAGACGCGGTCTGCGCCCTTCATGCCGCGCATGACGCCGATGGCGACGGCGGCCGAAAGCTCGTTAGCGAGCACCAGATCGACGTTGGCGTTAATGATCTGCCCGGGTTCGACCCGGTCGAGGCCCGCATGGCGAGCGAGGATCTTCTGCGTAAGTGTCATGCCCATGGGGTTGGGAGTTCGCGCGCTGGCCGAGAATGTCCCCGCCATGCCTACGTACCGCCAAGACGCGCAGACGCTCGATGCCGAGGTCCTCCACTGGATCGATGCGTGGCATCGCCATGGCACACCGATGCACGACGGCGATTTCAACGACGTCGCCCTGCGCATCTTCGCGCATCAGCTCGCCTACAACGAGCCGTACGCCCGGTACGCCGCGAGCCTGGGATTCGGCCTGACTTCGCTGCCGGCGAGCTATCATGAGATTCCCGCGGTACCCAGCGCCGCATTCAAAGAAGCGACCCTAACGACGTTCGACCCTGCCGCCGCCGCACTAGCCTTTGAAACCAGCGGCACCACGCAGGGGATCGGTGGGCGGCATTTTATGGAGTCGCGCCATCTCTACGACGCCTCGCTCCTGGCGAGTTTCGACCGCTTCATGCTCGGCGACCGGTTGAAACTGCGGTACCTCAACCTGGTGCCCAATCCGGCCGACCGGCCGCAATCCTCGCTCGGCTATATGATGGGGCGTGTGAGCGCCGAGCGCGGGAACGAACCAACGGGGTGGTATCTCCGGGGCGACGATCTGTTTTTCGATGCCTTTGTCGCCGCTCTGCAGGACGCGATTGCGGCGCGCGAACCGGTCTGCATCGCCGCGACCGCGTTCGCGCTCGTGCACGTGATCGAAGCCATGGCCGGGCGGGACCTCCGCCTGGAGCTTCCGCCCGGCTCGCGGATCATGGAGACGGGCGGTTTCAAAGGACGCGCGCGCGTCGTCGAGCGCGCCGAGCTTTACGCGAGTATTTCCGAACGCTTCGCGTTGCCGGTTGAGGCGATCGTGGCGGAGTATAGTATGACCGAACTGAGTTCGCAGTACTACGACGCGCCCGCGATGCGCCCGTTACCGACGCGGGTGAAACTCGCCCCGCCATGGCTGCGTGCGCGCGTAGTCGGGCCCGACGGCGCCACGCTTCCGGAGGGGACGGTTGGGGCGCTCGTGCACGTCGATCTTGCCAATCGCTCGTCGTGCTTGGCGATCGCGACCGAAGACCTGGGGGTCGCGCACGACGGCGGGTTTATCCTGATCGGGCGCGAGCATGGCGCAGCGCTACGCGGTTGCTCGCTCGACGCCGAAGAACTGCTGCGCGCGTGACGGCACTTGCGGAGGTCCCCGTAGCGCGGATCGTCGGCGCGATCGCGGATGCGGCCGAACGCTGGGCCGACGCCGACTTTCCGCCTCGCGTTCGCGCTCAAGCGCTCATCGTACAACGCACCGGATACTCGTTGCCGGTAGTGGAGTACGCGCTCGATCGACTGTTTTCGGCGCTCCGCCCGGCCGCCATCGTGGCGACGATCGAGCGCGAACTCGGGCAGCTCGCGGTACTGGATGGCTATGCCTTGCAGGGCGACGGTATTCGAGTGCGAGCGTTGCCGGCCGGCCGCGCGTGCGTCGTTTCCAGCCGCACAACGATCGGCGTCGCGCTCTGGCCCGCGCTCTTCGCGCTCTGCGCGAAGTGCGACGTCATCGTCAAGGATCGCGAAGACGGGTTCGTCCGCGCCTTCTTCGCCACGCTCGCCGAAGAACTCGACGAGTTCGCGAACGCGGCGCGCGCGCAGCAGTGGAGCGGCGACGACGACGCGGTCGATTTGCAGAGTTTCGACGCCGTGGTCGCGTTCGGCAACGATGCAACCCTCGCGCGGATCGCCAAACAGCTCTCGCCGGGCGCGCGATACATCGCCTACGGCAGTAAGGCGAGCGCCGGATATATCTCCGCATCCGCGCTCTGCGACAGGCCCGCGGCCGTCGCCATCGCCGCGGGCGCCGCTCGCGACTTGGTGTTGTACGATACCGAGGGCTGCCTCTCGCTCCACGTGCTGTTTATCGAACGCGGCGGAGCCATTGCGCCCGAGCTCTTTGCTCGAATCCTCGCCGCCGAAACCGAACGCGCGGCTATCGAATTTCCGCCGGGCACGCGCGATGCCGGAGCGTGCGCCGCCGTCGCCAACGCGCGCGACCTCGCAGCGTTTCGCGCGGCGGGCGGGAGCGGGGGTGTGTTCTCCGATGCCCAAGCGTCGTACGCGCTCCTGCTCGATCCGCCGATCGGCGAAGCGCCGCCGATGTTGCCCCGTACCCTTGCCGTCTATCGCGTCGACAGCCCCGACGACGCCCTAGCATACGTGCGAAAGCACGCCATCCCCATCGAGGCCGTCGCCGTCGCCGGAGTCGCGCCCGCGATCGCTCGCATGGCGCAAGCGCTGGGAGCCTCCCGCATCGCCCCGTTCGGCGAACTGCAACGCCCCCCACTACTCGCATATCACGGCGGCCGGCCGCGCATCGCGGAGTTCGTGCGATGGGTTGCCGACGAAACTCATGAAGGAGCCGCCCATGGCCGCTAGCGACGAGCGCGAACATCTAGCAAGCGCGATCCCCGGCCCGAGAACGGCGGCGCTAGTCCCGCAACTGCAACGTTACGAATCGCAGAACGTGACGTTTCTTTCGGAGACCTTTCCGGTGTTCTGGCAGTCGGCGCATGGTGCGACGGTCACCGACGTCGACGGAAACCGGTACATCGATCTAACCTCGGCCTTTGGGGTCGCAAATGTCGGGCATAGCAATCCGCGCGTCGTTAGCGCGATTGCCGAACAGGCCGCGCTGCTGATGCACGGTATGGGCGACGTGCACCCGACGCAGATCCGCGCGCGTCTGCTCGAACGTCTTGCCGGCATCATGCCGGCGGGCTTAAACAAAACGTTTCTCGCCACGACGGGGTCCGAGGCCGTCGAAGCCGCACTCAAGACCGCAATGCTGGCAACCGGTAAGCGCGCCTTCGCAGCATTCCGTCACGCCTATCACGGCCTCTCGTTCGGCGCTTTGGCGGTAAGCGGAATCGAAAAATTCCGCGCGCCGTTTGCGGGACTCATCGCGGCCGACACGCTCTTTCTCGATTACCCGCACGCCCAACGCGATACCGTGGAACACGCTCTGACGGCTGCCCGCAGCGCGCTATCGCAACGCAGCGACCTTGCGGCATTACTCGTCGAGCCGATCCAAGGGCGGGGGGGATGCGTCGTTCCGCCCCCGGGGTATCTGCCGGGTCTGCGCGCACTCTGCGACGAGTTTGGCATCCTGCTGATCTTCGATGAAATCTACACGGGCTTCGGACGCACCGGCGATTGGTTCGCCGCTTTCCACGAAGGCGTCACACCGGATATTATCTGCATCGGCAAAGCCATGGGGGCGGGCTTTCCGATCAGCGCGATGGTTGCACGCGCATCAGTTATGGATGCGTGGCCGCGATCGACCGGTGAAGCGCTGCACACCTCGACGTACCTGGGCAACCCGATGGGTTGCGCGGCCGCCCTCGCGACCATCGACGAAATACAACGCCTGCATCTTCCCGAACGAGCCCGCGCAATCGGGGAACTCCTCTCGGAGCGTCTCGCCATGCTGCGCGAATACCGGGGGGTATCGGCGGTCCGAGGGCGCGGTGCGATGTGGGGTTTAGAACTGCGTGACGGTGCGTTGGCCGAGCGCATCGTTACGCGCCTCTTGGCTCGCGGCGTGATCGCCCTGCAGGCAGGGCCGCAGGGAGAGGTGATTTCGCTGACCCCTCCGCTGGTGATCTCCGATACCCAGCTCTTGCGAGCGATGGATATACTCGAATCGGAGCTGCGCGAAGAAGCCTAACCGGGCGCGCGTCGAACCGAGCAATCATGAGAGAACGATATCGCGTCGGCGTGGTCGGCGCCGGATTCGGCGTCAGGGCGCACCTGCCCGCATTACTGGCGCATCCACGTTTCGACGTGGTGGCGCTTGCATCGCCGCACAGCGCTGCGAGCGTCGCGAAGGAACGGTCGATACCTCACGCGTTCGCTTCCTGCGCGGAGATGCTCGCCGGGTGCGAGCTCGACGCCGTCGTTATCGCATCGCCGCCCTTCGCGCACCACGGCGATACGCTCGCCGCTCTCGCGGCCGGCAAGCACGTGCTCTGCGAAAAGCCGTTCGCGCTCAACGTCGCGCAAGCCGAGGAAATGCTCGCGGCGGCGAAGGCCGCGGGAACCGGCTGCGGCGTCTCGCACGAGTTTCGCTGGGCGCCGGAGCGGATCGCCTTGCAGCAAATGGTCGCCAACGGCCATCTGGCGCCGATGCGCGAAATCGAACTCACCCATCTCATGCCGGGCCGGCGCGCAACCGATCTGAAACCGCGCGGATGGATGTATCAGCGCAAGGCAGGCGGCGGTATTTGCGGCGCGCTGATGTCCCATGCGATCGACGGCGCGAACCATCTCGCCGGCCGCCCTCCGGTTCGTTCGACCGGATACACGCGCATCGCCAATCCGGAGCGCACCGACGAGCAAGGGACCTTCACCAGCGAAACCGACGACGGTGCATTCGCGCTGCTCGATTACGGCGACGGCCTCATCGCCCGCCTCACCACCGACGCAACCACGCAGGTCGAACAGTTCACGCTCGCGGTCCACGGCGAACGACGAACGGCGGTCGCCAGCGGCACCGGGCTGCTCGACATGCGCCTCTTTGCCGTCGAAGCCGACGCGACGGACGAACTCGACGTCAAGCCGTCTCCCTACGCACGCTTTGAAAGCATCATCGAGAACGTCCCGCCGTTGATGGAACTCTACGACGAGTGGCTCAAACAGATCGAGACCGGAGCCAGCGCCGTCCCAACGTTCGAGGAAGCCGTCGCGACCCAACGAGTTCTGGCGAGCATCGGTTACTCAACCGCCACGTAACGCCGCTTCTCGCGCGGGGCTCTCTCGTCCGAGAAAGTCCGCAACGATCCATGCGATGCCGGCTATCGCGAAGGTCTCGATGCCTTCACTCCAATTCGAGCTCGTCCTGGGATCTGCGATTACTATGGGGATCCATACGGCAACTCCGAACAGCACGAGCATCGACGCCAGAAGCCGTGAGGCGAGCAGCGATTTCCAGCCGACGGCGAGCGCAAGGCCGGCGAGCGCAAATGCAATCGCCGTGGCAATGGCCCAAAACATCGCATTCGGCGGAATCCACCCTGGAACCAAGCTAACCGTCCGGGCGAGAAACTCCACTTGCTCGATCGCGAACGAAATGTTGCACAAACCGAAGAGCACTACCGCGCCTCGATAGAGCCTAGCGGCATGGGCCGTAGACGGCGACGCCGATCCATAGGCTACGATCGCCCCCGCGACGAGAGCCAATTGATAGAACACGTTTCCCCAGCTAGCGTAGACCTCTGGCCGGGCAACGATACCCGGCACGAACGTCAGCGAAAAGACGAGATAGACGATGCCCAGGATACCGGCCCCCAACCCGGCGGTCTTGGGCAACAGCATCGCGGCACCGCCGATCGTCTGCGCGACCGACGTAACGACGATGAAGGCTGCAATGCCGGGTAATTGCCAGTTCGAGATCAACTGGTCGTGCAAGACCAGGCCGGCGACGCCCAACAACAGCGCCGCGGCCCCAAAAACATAACGCCCCATGGCCCCGAAACGCAGCGTCCGTCTGGAGTGTGACGACGTTTCGCCCTGCGACATGCATGACGGCTTCGAATCGCCGCCGGTCTAGCCGATCTGCAGCACCAGGATGGCGGTGTCGTCGTGGTGGGATCCGTCGTGGACGACGGCGTGGTAGATCGCTGCGGCGGGATCGCGCGCCGGGGCGAGGGCTTGCG
>DAHUXY010000221.1 GCA_027315505.1 Vulcanimicrobiota bacterium
ACGCCGGCAGCGGGAGCGTCGTTTACCGTTGCAAAGACGCTTGCCGCTCCGGCGGCGGCCGCGGCCTCGGCATTCGGGACGATATAGACGGCCGAGCCGCCGGTCCCGACGATCAGGTCGCCGTTGGGCAGTGGCGCGATTTCGCGCGCGCCTCCGATGCGGGCGATCGTCTGCAGGGTAAATCCGCTTGGGACGCCCAAACCGGCCAGCGTGCTTGGCGTCATGCCCGCCCGAGCGTGCGACGAGGTAGCTCCAGAGCAGGCGGACGCGGCCGAAGCCGTCACACCGGCGGCGGGCTTCGGCGGACTCGATGGCCCGGCGGTGGCGCTGGCGCCGCCTGCGCCGCCGCAGGCAGCCAGGGCGAACGCCCCCGCGGTCATTCCGGCCGGTACGCGCATAAGGCCCCCCCTTTGCGTGTGGTAGCGTCCTCTAAATATACCCCGACCCCGCCCGCGCAAAGCGCTCTCGAAAAGCGCCGGGTGCCAGGTTGGTCTGCGCGGCGATCCGTTCGAGCTGCGGCGATTGGAGATCGCCGGGCTCGAGGCGCACCATGTAATCGCGCGCCACGGTGTAGGCCTCGGTCGTGATATCGACGAGGCGCGTTCGAATGCGGCCGGTTGCGGGATCCAGCAGCGCGTCGAGCATCACCGGCTCCACGCGGCCACCGCTCAGGGCGATCAGCGCCCCGCTATGCCCGTCGAGCAGATAGCGCACGGCACCGTAGCCGAGCGTGCGCGTGTAATCGACGTCGAACGCGACCGGCTTGGCACAGCGCAACTCGTATCCGATGTCTTTCGTCAGCACGGTGGTCTGCAAACCGAGCTCGTCCAGCCGTTTGCGAACGCCGTCGCGCAGCAGCGAGCCTAGGGGAATATCCGCCAGGCGAACGTGTCCGTACGCGTCGCGCGTAGCGTGCTCGAGCGCGCGAAGTTTGGCAGCCGAAACGCGCTCGACGATGCCCTCGGCGACGACGGCGACGCCGTGTTCGTAGCCGTCGGCTCGCCGCTTGACGACCGCGCCGGCGATCGTATCGATCACCAGCTCGAGATCGAGTTCCGGCCCGGAGAACTCTTCGGGAATGACGGCCAGCGTCGCACCGGCGGCCTTGCACATTCCCAGGGCCAACGCCCCGGATTTGCGCCCCATCGTCACGACGATATACCATCGCGAGGTCGTGCGGGCGTCTTCGAGGAGGCTTTCGATGATTTCGGCACCGACCGATCGCGCCGTCTCGTATCCGAAGGTCGGGGCGTTATCGGGCAAAGGAAGATCGCTATCGATAGTTTTCGGAACGGTTGCGATGCCGAGGCGCCCGACGGTTGCCGCCGCGATTTTCGCGGCACCGTACGTGGTGTCGTCGCCTCCGATCGCGATCAGATAGCGAACGCCCAGAGACTCGATCGATGCGATGCACGTCGCGAGCGTGCGTTCGTCCTTGGCCGGATTCGTCCGTGACGTTCGTAGGATCGATCCGCCGTGCGTGTGAATCCGCGCGACGTCGTCGATCCCGAGCTCGATCGTTCGCGGCGCGTCGCCGCTTGCCAGATCGCGATAGCCGTCGTAGATGCCGATCACGCGCAGGCCGTTGTGGAGAGCTTCGATCGTCGCCGACGCGATGACGCCGTTGATGCCGGGTGCCGGCCCACCGCCCACCAGAATCGCCAGAGTGTCTTTCATACCGTCTCCGAGTTGGAGTTGCGCAATCGCAGAGCCTTCCGGGAGCCGCGGAACTCCCGGCAGAATGCGGGAGCGATGGAGTACCGCTACGACGCCCTCTGTTTCGATCTCTTCGGCACCCTCACCGACGATCGGGGCCGCGCGATCGACGGCGCGCTCGCACTGCTCGCCGGGGTGCGCGATTCCCGCTGGGCGATCGTTACCTCGGCACCCAGAGCCGTTGCGGAAGCGATTCTGGCGGCCGCGGGGTTGCCGCTGCCGGCCGTCCTGGTTACGGGCGACGACGTGGAACGGAGCAAGCCGGATCCGGCGTGCTACGCGAAGGCCGTCGCGTATCTGGGCGTCGTCCCCGAGCGCGCGCTGGCGATCGAAGACAGCGTACAAGGGCTCGCTGCGGCGCGCGGAGCGGGCCTCGACACGCTCGCGATTCTGCGCGGCGCTCGCATCGGCAGCGTGCGCGATGCCGTGTATGCGGTCGAGAGCATCGCGGACGTGCAACTCCGTAACGCGACGGACGGCGGCGCCATCCTACGCTGGGGCGATTGAAGGACGAACGCTCGGTGAGAGCCGCGGTTACGGTTTGATGGCGATCGCGTTGATGCCGTGGCTGGCGTGCGCTTCGAAGCGCTTGAAGTTATTGAAGCAGAGCTGCGCGAGTTTTTTCGCCTGCGCATCGTAGGCAACCGGATCGGACCACGCGTTGCGTGGCTGCAATACCTCTGAGGGCACCCCCGGAACGCTTGTCGGGATCTGCAATCCGAAGAACGGCTCGCGGGCGAAGTGCGCCGGGATGCGCCCTTCGATCGCGGCGTTGACCATCGCGCGCGTGTGCGCGATCGACATGCGCTTGCCGGTGCCGTAGGCCCCGCCGGTCCAGCCCGTGTTGACGAGCCAG